>DATEOV010000209.1:0-4522 GCA_035273645.1 Flavobacterium sp.
ATTTATTTTAGGCTCAGAAACAGCTTCAACGGTTAGCTCGAGAGGGATTTATAAATTTCCTGTGGTTCAAGAAAAAAACAAACAATATCCAGATTTTCAGTCTTCATCATATGATTTGGAAGCCTGTAGCTGGTCTAATGTACCTGATGAAGATTTTGTGCTTCAAGATGATAAGCCTTGGGTAATTGGCGAGTTTGTCTGGACTGGTTTTGATTATTTAGGAGAACCTACACCTTATGATGAAATGTGGCCTTCTCGAAGTTCTTATTTTGGAATTAACGATTTAGCCGGTTTGCCAAAAGACCGTTATTATTTATACCGAAGCCGCTGGAATACGGAGAAACCAACCCTTCATATTTTGCCACATTGGAACTGGGAAGGTCGTGAAGGAGAGATAACTCCCGTTTTTGTATATACGAATTACAACAGTGCTGAGCTTTTTGTAAATGGAAAAAGTATGGGAGTGCAGAAAAAAAATAAAAACACCCCTCAGAATCGCTATCGTTTGATGTGGATGGATGTAAAATATGAGCCGGGAACTGTAAAAGTGGTGGCTTTTGATGATAATGGTAAAGCTGTTGCAGAGGAAGAAGTTCGTACAGCCGGAAAGCCATATCAAATTGTTTTAGATGCTGACCGGAAAACAATCAATGCCGATGGCGAAGATATATCTTTCGTAACAGTATCTGTAGTTGATAAAAATGGAATTCCTTGTCCTACGGCGAGTAACCAGTTAAAATTTAAAGTTTCAGGAGCGGGTACTTACAGAGCTGCCTGTAATGGCGATGCCACTTCACTCGAAATGTTTCATAAAGATACCATGAAACTTTTTAGCGGAAAGTTGGTAGTACTTGTAAAATCGACAACAACTGCTGGTGATGTAAAATTAGAAGTAAATGGCGCTGGGCTTAAGAGTGGTAAATTGACATTAGAATCTAAAAAATAAACTCAAGACTTTAACAATTTCAAAATAATAGTAATTTAAAGAAAATGAACGATTTATTAATTAACAAAACGACCGCTTTTTTTCAGGAGAAATTTGGCAACGCTCCCGAAAAAGTAGTTCTTTCCCCGGGAAGAATTAACATCATTGGAGAACATATAGATTATAATGATGGGTATGTTTTGCCTGCTGCAATAGACAAGATTATTTGTTTCGCTTTTGCAAAAAGCAATTCAAAGCAATCCAAAATTGTAGCCATAGATTTAAATGAAGAATTTGAAGTTGATTTGACTGAAACCATTTCATTGAGTAAAGTGGTTTGGAGTAATTATATTTTGGGTGTAATCAAACAATTGCAGGATAATGGCTTTTCGTTTGATGGTTTCAATTGCGTTTTTAGCAGTAACATTCCAGTTGGTTCGGGATTGTCTTCATCGGCAGCTTTAGAGTGTGGGACGATTTTTGGAATCAAAGAACTTTACAATTTGACAATTCCTAAAGTGGATATTGCTCTAATGGGACAAAAAGCGGAACACTGGGTTGGAATCAACTGTGGGATTATGGACCAGTTTTCGAGTGTTATGGGTTTAGAAAATAAAGTCATAAAAATTGATTGCAAAACATTGGAATATGAATACCACAACGCCGATTTCAATGATTATTCCCTTATCTTATTTGATAGTAATGTTAAGCATTCTCTGTTTTCTTCGGCTTACAATACCAGGAGAGAAGAGTGCGAAGAAGGTCTTTCGATTATAAAAAGTAACTTTCCGGAGATTTCAAGTTTCAGGGATTGTACCGAAAGCCATGTGCTACAATTAAAAGATAAAATGACTCCTAATGTATTTGTGAGATGTCATTATGTGGTTAAAGAAATTCATCGTGTAGCCCTTGCCTGCGAAGCTTTGGATAAAGGAGATATCGAAGCGTTAGGGAAATTGCTTTTTGATACTCACGAAGGTTTGTCCAAAGAGTATTTAGTAAGTTGTGATGAGTTGGATTTCATAGTAGATACTCTAAAAAAAGAAAAAGCAGTAATTGGGTCTCGATTAATGGGAGGCGGTTTCGGTGGTTGTACTATCAATTTGATTAAAAAAGGAGAAGAAGAAGCCATTAAAATCAAACTTGCTAAGTTGTATAAAGAGGCTTTTGATATAGAATTGAGAATTTATGATGTAAAAATTGGTAACGGAACATCATTACATAAATAGGAATTAAGATGAAAAATTTTGATATAAACGAAGATCCGCACAGACGTTTCAATCCATTAATTAACGAATGGGTTTTGGTGTCTCCACACAGAGCGAAAAGACCTTGGCAAGGACAAAACGAAACAATTCATACGGATGCACTTCCTGAATACGACGCAACTTGTTATTTGTGTCCAGGAAATGTTCGTGCCAATGGGGAAAATAACCCGAAGTATGAATCAAGTTTTGTTTTTGAGAATGACTTTGCAGCTGTAAAACAAGAGCCAATTTTGTTTGAAGAAGAAACGCAACCTACTTTCTTCAAAGCAAAACCGGAACGCGGTATTGCCAAAGTAGTTTGTTTTTCGCCAAGACACGATTTGACTTTGCCAGAAATGGATACTCCTTCAATTGAGACTATTATTAGAACTTGGCAAAAGGAATACACTGAATTAGGAAGTGTAGACTACATCAACCACGTTCAGATTTTTGAAAACAAAGGAAGTGTAATGGGATGTAGCAATCCGCATCCACACGGACAAATATGGGCACAATCTTCTTTGCCTACTCAAGTTGAGAAAACACAAAATAGTTTGAAGGACTATTTCGAAAAAAATCAAAGCAATCTTTTGCTGGATTACTTGAAAGAAGAATTAAAACTAAAGGAACGTATCGTAATTGAGAACGAACACTTCGTGGCATTGGTACCTTTTTGGGCAATTTGGCCATTTGAAACAATGATTATCAGTAAAAGACATATCACAAAAATAACTGAGTTCACTTCAGAAGAAGTTTCAGCTTATGCTTCAATTTTAAAGGCATTAACGATAAAATACGATAATCTTTTTGAGACCTCTTTTCCGTATTCTTCTGGGATTCATCAAGCACCGACGGATGGGGAATTACATCCCGAATGGCAATTTCACATGCATTTTTATCCACCGTTGTTGCGTTCGGCTTCCGTTAAGAAATTTATGGTAGGTTACGAAATGATGGGAGAAGCACAAAGAGATATTACTCCAGAAAAAAGTGCAGCAGTATTGAAAGCATTACCAGAGGTACATTATAAAAACAAATAAAATGAGTAAGATAGTAGTTACAGGCGGTTTGGGTTTTATAGGATCCCACACCGTTGTCGAATTGCAAAATCAAGGTTTTGAAGTAGTCGTGATAGATAATCTGTCAAATTCTTCTATAGAAGTTTTGGGTGGTATTGAGAGTATTACTGGTAAAAAACCGATTTTTTCTGCAATCGATTTAAGAGAAAAATTGGCTGTTCAAAATTTCTTTATGGAACATAATGATGTTGCGGGAGTAATTCATTTTGCAGCCTCCAAGGCAGTTGGCGAAAGCGTTAAGAATCCGTTGTTGTATTATGAAAACAACTTGGGTGCTTTGGTTTATATTTTGCAGGAATTAGAGAAAAAGAAAGAAGCACATTTTATCTTCAGTTCGTCTTGTACGGTTTACGGTCAAGCCGAAGTGATGCCTATTGCGGAAACAACTCCGATTCAGCCTGCTTTATCTCCTTACGGAAATACAAAGCAAATTGGGGAAGAAATTATTTCTGATGTAGTGAAGGTAAGCGGTATTAATGCTATTTTACTTCGTTATTTTAATCCAATTGGCGCACATCCGTCTGGTGAAATTGGAGAATTGCCTATTGGTATACCCCAAAATTTAGTTCCGTTTATCACTCAAGCCGGAATGGGTTTGCGTGCAGAATTATCGGTTTATGGGAATGATTACCCAACGATTGACGGAACTTGTGTTCGCGATTATATTCACGTAGTCGATTTGGCAAAAGCCCACGTAATCGCATTGCAGAGATTATTGGACAAAAAAAATGCTGAGCCGTTAGAGATTTTTAATCTTGGAACAGGAAAGGGAAGTTCAGTATTGGAAGCGATTGCTGCTTTTGAAAAAGTGAGCGGACAAAAATTACCATACAAAATTGTGGAAAGAAGAGAAGGTGATGTGACTTCAGCTTACGCCAATACCGATAAAGCGAATAACGTTTTAGGTTGGAAAACCGTTTCGACTCTGGAAGAAGCCATGGCCAGTGCATGGAAATGGGAACAGAAGATTCGATCTACTCCAGAATTTGCATCAAAATAATTATAATTAAACAGGATAATCGTACTGTTTTGGGTTGTTAAGGGTTAAATTTAAAATAAATGTAAAAAATACATTTATAAGTATTAAAAATAAATATTTTTATTTTACATTTGGCTTCAATAATTCATAAAAAAAGAATGGAATTAAAAAACATATGATATTTTACGGTGGATTACATTACCAAATCGCAATGTTTTTTCTAAAAAGAAGTGTTTTAATACCAACAAACAGTAGATTACAGATTACACAAAAATATAAGTACAAAATAACC
>DATEOV010000210.1:0-3965 GCA_035273645.1 Flavobacterium sp.
CATTTAAGATAAAAATTATTCATTATCAATATATTATACATGAATTTAACTAATTATTAGAAAAAACCAAACGAATTGAAAAGACTTACAATTTTAGAGACAAAAAAACCCAATACTTAATCATTTTCTAAGCAAAAAACATTATTACAAATCGTACTCATTTCCGTATTATATTTATAATTTTCTTTAGTATAACTTTATGATTTTTTGCCTTTTTTACCCCTTGTAACATAAAGCAAAAAAATAGTACCTTTACAGATTAAACGTAATTCGAACTTAAATTGCTTTAATAGCAATACTACATATATTATTATGGCATGTACAAGTTGTTCAACTTCAGACGGTGGTGCACCAAAGGGTTGTAAAAATAATGGGACTTGCGGCACCGATAGCTGCAATAAATTAACGGTTTTTGACTGGCTTTCGAACATGAGTTTACCAAATGGTGAAGCTCCTTTTGACTGTGTGGAAGTCCGTTTTAAAAACGGCAGAAAAGAGTTTTACCGCAATACCGAGAATTTAACATTGAGTATGGGTGATATAGTGGCAACTGTCGCTTCACCAGGACATGATATTGGAATTGTGACACTTACAGGAGAATTGGTAAAAATTCAAATGAAGAAAAAAGGAGTCAATCCAACAAGCAATGAAGTACCAAAAGTGTACAGAAAAGCTACCCAAAAAGATATCGATATTTGGACAACAGCCCGAAATAAAGAAGAACCGATGAAAGTTCGTGCTCGTGAATTGGCAATTGCACAAAAACTGGAAATGAAAATTTCGGATATTGAATTTCAAGGTGACGGATCCAAAGCCACTTTCTATTATACCGCCAATGACAGAGTCGATTTTAGACTTTTAATAAAAGACTTTGCTAAAGAATTTGCCACAAGAGTAGAGATGAAACAAGTAGGTTTCCGTCAGGAAGCAGCTCGTTTAGGAGGAATCGGTTCTTGTGGTAGAGAATTGTGTTGTTCTACTTGGTTAACGGATTTTAGAAGTGTAAACACTTCGGCAGCTCGTTACCAACAACTGTCTTTAAACCCACAAAAACTGGCTGGTCAATGCGGAAAATTGAAGTGTTGTTTGAACTACGAACTAGACACTTACATGGACGCCTTAAAAGATTTTCCAGAGTTTGATACCAAATTGGTTACCGAAAAAGGAGATGCTATTTGCCAAAAACAAGATATTTTCAAAGGGTTAATGTGGTTTGCCTACACCAATAATTTCGCCAACTGGCACATTCTGAAAATTGACCAAGTCAAAGAAATTATAGCTGAAAACAAACTAAAAAACAAAGTTTCTTCACTTGAAGACTATGCGATTGAAGTTGTTACAGAACCGGAACAAAATTTCAATAACGCAATGGGGCAAGAAAGTTTAACGCGTTTTGACCAACCTAAGAAAAAGAAAAAACCAAACAAAAAACCTAGAGTTGCTGGTGAAAATGTGATTGTTCCTAACAATGCCAATAAACCAACTATACAAAAAAGCAACCCGCCGAGCAATACAAATGCTAACGCAAACGTTGCAAACAAAGAGAATCCAACTAAGGAAAATCCGAATAGCAATAACGGTAATAAAAATCGTAATAAAAACAATCGCAAGAAACCCAATAACAACAATAATCGTCCTGCTCCTAGTGCCGAAAACAAACCAGAGCAACCTAGAAAACCAATAATTATTAAAAAAAATGAGAATAAAGAATAGTCTTTTGCTGCTTTTAGTAGTAGTACTCCTTTTTTCATGTGATAAAAAAAGGGTTTTTGATGAGTATAAATCTGTGGGAAGTGCTTGGCATAAAGACAGCATAGTCACTTTTGACTTACCCGTTTTAGATTCGACGAAAAGATATAATTTGTTTGTAAATTTAAGAGATAATAACAATTACAAATACAACAATCTCTTTCTAATTGTGTCTTTGGAACTTCCAAATGGCTTTACAAAAGTAGATACTTTGGAATACCAGATGGCAGAGCCTGACGGAACATTATTAGGCGATGGTTTTACTGACATCAAGGAAAGTAAACTCTATTACAAAGAGAATGTTCGTTTTAGAGGAACATACAAAGTACATATCAAACAAGCGGTAAGAGAAAACGGAAAAGTACCTGGAGTTACTTTTCTTGACGGAATTACCGAAGTAGGTTTTAGAATAGAAAATAAAGATTAGAACACGATTATGGCTATCAAAAAAAGTAACACTCAGACAAAAGGCGTCGTTAAAGATGTTAAATATTATTCCAGAAAATTTTGGAAAATTTACTTTTATGGATTGGGAATCATTGCTTTATTTTTCCTGTTTGCCTCATGGGGTTTATTCGGATCCATGCCTTCATTTGAAGATCTGGAAAATCCGGATTCCAATCTTGCCACCGAAGTCATCTCTTCTGATGGAGTGGTTCTTGGAAAATATTTCAAACAAAACCGTTCTGCATTAAAATATTCTGATTTACCAAAAAATCTTGTTCAAGCCTTGATAGCTACCGAAGACGCCCGTTTTTATGAGCATTCCGGTATCGACGGAAGAGGAACATTAAGAGCCATTGCCAGTTTGGGAACCAGTGGAGGAGCCAGTACATTAACCCAACAATTGGCCAAACAGTTATTTCACGGTGAAGGATCAAAATTTTTACCTTTTAGAATTGTACAAAAAGCCAAAGAATGGATTATCGCGATTCGTTTGGAAAGACAATACACCAAAAACGAAATCCTCGCAATGTATTGCAATGTGTATGATTTTGGAAACTATTCTGTTGGAGTTAGCTCTGCCGCAAAAACTTATTTTTCAAAAGAACCAAAAGATTTAACTATTGACGAATCGGCTATTTTAGTGGGTATGTTCAAAAACTCAGGACTTTACAACCCTGTAAAAAATCCAGTTGGGGTAAAAAATAGAAGAAATGTGGTGCTTTCCCAAATGGAAAAAGCAAACCTCATCACTGAAGACCAAAAGCATCAATTGCAAAGTCTTCCAATTACATTGAAATTCAAATTGGAAAGCCATAGAGAAGGAACTGCTACTTATTTTAGAGAATACCTTCGTGATTACTTGAAGAAATGGGTAGAAGAAAACAAAAAACCCGATGGTACTGATTATGACATCTACAAAGACGGTCTTAAAATCTACACCACTATCGATTCAAGAATGCAGGCTTATGCCGAGGAAGCAGTTGCTGCCCATATGGCCAATATGCAAGAAGAATTTTTTATTCAAAATAAAGACAATAAAAATGCTCCTTTCATAAACATTTCAGAAGCAGAAACTCAACGTATAATCAATCAGGCCATGAAATCGTCCAGTAGATGGGCTATTTTGAAAGATCAGGACAAAAGTGACGAAGAGATCATAAAATCCTTTAATGAAAAAACAAAAATGACGGTTTTCACCTGGAAAGGGGAAAGAGACACCATCATGACACCAATGGATTCCATCCGTTATTACAAACACTTTTTACAAGCTGGAGTGATGTCCATGGAACCACAAACGGGTAATATAAAAGTTTGGGTCGGTGGTATCAATTACAAATATTTCCAATACGATCACGTAGGACAGGGAGCCAGACAGGTCGGTTCAACCTTCAAACCTTTTGTTTATGCCACAGCGATAGAACAATTGAACATGTCCCCTTGCGATTCTATACTCGATGGCCCTTTTATAATTCGAAAAGGCCGTCACCACGTAACCGAAGATTGGGAACCTAGAAACTCAGACAATAACTACCGCGGAATGGTTACCCTAAAACAGGCATTGGCATATTCCATCAATACCGTTTCTGCAAAATTAATTGACAAAGTAGGCCCGGAAGCCGTAATTGAATTAACCCATAAATTGGGGGTAAAATCCGAAATCGTTACTCAACCTTCCATTGCTTTGGGAGCTGTAGAGATAACCGTAGAAGATATGGTAGCAGCCTTCAGCACATTTGCTAATCAAGGTGTTTATACCAAACCTCAGTTCT
>DATEOV010000211.1:0-2797 GCA_035273645.1 Flavobacterium sp.
CTGGTAATAATAAAAGAGCTAGTAGCTTCTTTGGAATAAAAATGTGCCGTTTCATTTTTTTCACTAAAGGGGTTTTCATTGGGCCTCACACGAAATCCAACAGATTGAAGCGATCCTGTATTTATTTCATTTAGTTCTTCCACAAGAACCCAATCATAACCATCCCCTTCTTTACTTCCGGGCCCGGGAATATCGATCCGTAAGTAATCTCCTTTTCTAACTTCTCTATTGACCTCTTTACCTTTTTCATCAATGATCTGAAATTGTGCCGTCATTGCTCCCGCTATCTTTTTCCAATTATTTACATTAAGTAATTTTTTCTTTGCCACAGTATATAAGCTTTTGGCATCTGTTTCATCTTTTAACTCTTTTGTTGCTTCTGTTTCTATTTCTTGCCCCTTAAATTGTCGTGGTACAATTTGTATATGATCTTGCTGCTTCATTTTAACTTATTTAATAAGGATTGATGATTGACACATTCGTTGTAGCTGCTAATCTGTCAAATTCATTCAGTTCCTTTTATCATTTGATGTTTATAAAACGAAGCCATTGCAAAATGTATACCTATCTGGCAACACCCGGCGGGTGGAATTCCTAACGTAGAAATTTTTCTGTTACAGATCTATAGTTCAAGCAAATTATAGGTTTGTTGGAGCAGATGCTTAGTTACAGACTAAGCATAACGATTTCATTATTTTTTAAATATTCTTTATTGGTTTGAAGAAACATGGAACACTACGGACAACTGCGGAACACTATCGACAACTGAGCAACATCTCTCCATTTATTTTATATTATAAAACCTGGCTGCGTTATTATAGAATATATCCTGTTTTTGTTCTTCAGTAAGAAATGGAGCATTCTCTATATTTTTAATAGAAAGAGGTATAGCATCCTCCCAGGCCATTTGATCGGAGCCATACATAATTCGCTTTACATAACCTGCGTCAACCAACGATTTAAAGTAACTATAAAAATCTGCCACTGGTCTTATCCAGTCGATTGCACCTATATCAGCATACACCTGTGGATAAACATTTAAAATTGCTTTTGTTTCCTGCAGCCACGGAAAACCCATATGCATAAGCTGGATCTTCATCTTAGGGTATTTTATTAAAACTTCTTCGATCAACAGCGGATTACCGAGATAGGCTCTGAATTTTGGGCAACAATTATAAGGCGTATTTGGTGGTCCCATTCCTGTATGAAGTGCTACTGGTATTCCCATTCTTTCACAGATAGCAAGATAAGGTTCCAGTTCAGGATCTGTCAGTGTTTTTCCTTCATACTGAAGAGCCAGCTCGCCAAATACATAAAATTTTTTTTCCAGGAAATACCGGATAAAACTTGCCGTATCGGGAAGAGGATTATTTTGCGAATCAGGATAATCAAGAGCAGGAATAATTCTTTCAGCATCCGCTAATTGAAATTCCTTAACAGTGGTCAAATTGCCACATGCAATTGCTTTTACTACGTTGTTGGCTTTAAGTGTGGCCAACATCTGGTCAACTACATCTTTATCATTCTTCCATTTTGGAATCTTTCCGGTCATGGGATTGGGAGGCGGTATCTTGCCGTAATCAGTAGAGAGATGTGCATGAAAATGCACATCAATTATCTTTCTTGGAGGATGCTTTTTTTGATCAGCCGCCAATAAAAACAAACTGGCGATAAGGAGATACAGGAGTCGCATAACACGAGTTTTAAAAGCTGATTAAAACTTTGTTCGACACTATGGCAGCTATACCTAAATATACCTAATATAATAGCGAGCTAAACTTGCAACGGTGTTTTATTTTTCTAATCCGAATAAAGATTGGCCTTAGTTCCGGTTTCTATCGGCACTAAGCAAAACTCCGTCTGACGGCAGGCAGGGATTTCATTATTTTTTAAAATATTCTTTATTGGTTTGAAGAATGAAGGAACACTACCAACAACAAGGGGGCGGAAGACCCCGGGCGGAGAAGGAACACTACTCACAACGAATGGTAGAAGCTAAGCTATCGATTCCTCGTTGACAATCTTTGTATTGAAGATTAGTTGGAAGTCCACCACGGAACTGAAAGACTCTGAATGAACTGAGAATCCATTTGCAAAAAATGCAAACCATGGAATATCAAATGCAAAATTCAATTATAGGAGGCTACAATGGAAAAGTAGTTTTGAATTATCAAAAAAACCTAAAAACATCTTTTATGAAACAGATATTAAAAAAAACCGGGCTGAAATTCAGTTTTAGCTTCCTGAAACATTATTATTATGTTTTTTCAATTTTAGCAATCAGTATTGTATTGGGATGTTCGAAGCAAAACTCCACTACCACACCACCCGCAAATAACCCTTTTACTATCACGGTAATTGAAAGAACTTCAAATAAACCCATTTCCGGTGCAATAGTATCACTTCAAAAATGCTCAAATTATGATTTTCAATTTGGGTGCACGGCGTATTCTACGTTCACTACACTAACTACTAATACTGAAGGAAAAGCAACATCATCTATGGGAGCTGATCAAATTAAAGTTGAAGCAAATAAGTATTGGACACTTTATAAAAAAACGGATATACAGAATGTTATTTTAACCCCGAAGACCAGCATAGAGGTAAATGTAAAAAGAGACAAAATATATGCACCAACAGATATCTTATGGATAGGACAAAATAGATATTTAGACGATCTCAAACCGATTGGATTACCGATTGATACAACTATATACTTAGATGGATATGGTTATTCCGAAAATAAAATTTACTGGTATATTAATTTTTACAGTGGAGGAATTATAAATATAAATAG
>DATEOV010000212.1:0-2286 GCA_035273645.1 Flavobacterium sp.
GATATCGCCCAATCCCATTCCATAGGAATATTCAAGAGCAATTTTTGGAGTAATATTAAGACCAACACCAGCAGTCATTCCCAAAACAGAATGATAACCCCCTTGCACCCATATTCCTTTGGGAATTGTAAACATGGCGGAACCAGAAAAAATAGTTTCCTCTTTATTCACTTGGGTTTTAATTAAACCGGAAAATTTACTTTTATCAAAAAATCCATACGAATCAATGAAACCTGTGTACATCACATGGCCTTCGATTCCTTTATTAGGATCATCTTTTAAAATTCCTGAATTAAAATTATAGGTAACTAAATTATTAAAGGCCAAACCAAAATCAAAAAAAGTGGTTCCGTAATTGATGCCAGGGTTAATAGTCATTACTGTATTTGACGGTATATTATCTAATGATGGATCTGGGTAATTAGAAACAACTTTCCCACTATTCAATCCACTTTTATAAGCGCTCAAATTTATTCCAAAAGTTAAATTACTATCTTCCTGCAATAGAATATTATGAGCAAAATTGGCAACCAAACCAGTTGTTGAAAGCACACCTTGAGTTTGTTGAAAAACACCTAAAGCCACACCCTCATTCTCTCTAAAACGTCCTGAATAGCTTAACAAATATGTTTTAGGGGCATCATCAAAACCAGTCCATTGACTTTTATTAAATAAAGTTATATAGGCACTTTGCTGTCTTACAAAACTAAATGTTGGGTTAATTACAAACGAATTAAATTTCAAAGAGTTTCCTGGAGGGATAACATAAGATACAACACCGTCTTCTTGTTGAGCATAGAAGACATGTATCGAACAGCAAAAAAAGAAAACGCTTAGTAAAATTTTTTTCATATTATTTCAGAAGAGTTATCGAACCCTTTTTGGCAGACTCGCCAGTTGGAGTAATTATATAATAATAAACGGGATTGAAATTTTTAAACTCTATGGCTGTTTGTGGCCAACCACTATAATTGTCATAATTATCTGTTTGATAAACAATTTCACCTGAAGAGCTTAAAATCACAATATGAGTATTTGTTCCGGCTAAATATTTATCAGGAATAATCCAAGTATCATTAGTACCATCATTGTTTGGAGTGACAATATTAGGGATTTTGGGAACATTTAAATTCACTTTAAAAGAAACTTCAAAAGGAAACTCATCCACAATAATACATCCTGTATTTTGCGTAACAACCCCTTTATACTTTCCTTGAGTACTAATGTCAATGAAATTTTTATCAGCACCCGGTATGGCTACATCATCTAAAAACCATTGATAAGAAGGATCTGCAGCATCAGATGTTATAACTGCGTTCAGTGTTTCACCCTCATTTATATTATTAACTTTGTCAACATCAACACCTGAAATGGAACTGTTTGTTTTTAATACCTTTAAGTCAATAGTCCCCAATCCCTTACAACCACCAAAATCGACATCACAAGTGTAAACACCAGATTCATCGGTTTGATAAGTCTGAGATATGACTCCGTCAATGACATTATTATCTTTTCTCCAAACATAAGAATTACCACCAGTAGCTGTTAATGTAGTTTTGCCCAAACTAAAACAAAAAGGATTTCCTGAACTTGAAGTAATTACCGTTCCAGAACCTGAAGCACCTGCCACTTTAACTATTTGTGAATGTGTATTAAAATCGGTACAAGGTCCGTAATCAACTTCCACATAGTAATCCCCTCCCTGATTAACTGACAATGTACTATTGGATTCGTTAGGAATAACAACCCCGTCCTTATACCATTTATACTTCAATTGAGGATATTGCAATGGAGAACTATTAGGGTCAGAAGGTGTTGAATTGTCTATAGAGAGTATACCACTTCCTCCTGTACAAAAACTAAGTGCATTACTCTTATTATTAATATAAAATGGTCCAGAAAAAGACAAAAAATGAATAGGAAAAGAAGACACTAAATCACTTGATTTAAAATCGACACTTGTAACCCCGGATATGCTTTGCACTCTTAATTTATAAGTATCAGAACCAATTAAATCAGCAGGCACTTCAAAAGTAAGTGTTTTATCCGTTGGAGTATCAGCAGGAGTTGTTGAGCTATTCGGTATTATATTGGGTTTACTGACAGTCGTAAAATTATCATTGGAAAGTAAAACTATAAAAGTCTCAGTTGCAGAAAAACCACTTATTTTAAAAGGAACCTCATATCTATTATAACCACTTGGATAATCAACATTTGGTATGTTGGCACAAATTCTTGGATACCCAAGTTTTTGAGGTAAAATAGTTGTTTGCGCAAACAAAGCTA
>DATEOV010000213.1:0-3647 GCA_035273645.1 Flavobacterium sp.
GTTGTTTCCAATTCAACTCTTCTGTTTTTGGCTCTGCCAGACGCTGTTTTACTGCTGGCAATTGGTTTGCCATTTCCAAAACCTATAGCTATTAATCTGCTTTCGGGAATCCCTTTGCTTATTAAGTAGTTTTTTACGGAGTTGGCACGTTGCTGGGATATTTCTCTATTGGCGATTTCATCCCCTACATCATCAGCATGTCCGCCAATTTGCAAATTAGTCGCATTATAGCGTTTTAATATGACCACCAAATAATCAAGTTGAACAAATGAAGATGATTTAAGTTGAACACTGCCGTTTTCAAAGAAAAGTTTGCCTGCGATATCAGCTATTTTTTTGATTTCCACAGGGGCAATTGTAGGACAGCCTTTGTCAATAATATTCCCTTTTTCGGTTGGACAGCGGTCAGTATTATCGGTAACACCATCGCCATCAGTATCGGCACAACCTTTTAGCGCTAATGGTCCAGCTGCATCAGGACAAAGATCCACTTCATTGGCTACACCATCATTATCATTATCCAAAGGACATCCATTAGCATCTACTTTATAGCCTGCAGTTGTATTTAGACATTTATCATCAATGTCTGCAACGCCATCTTTATCAACATCCTGGCAACCTTTTAAGTCAATTGGTCCAGCTACATCAGGACAACGGTCTTTGCTGTCAGCTATTCCGTCTTTATCACTATCAGGGCAACCATTCAAGGTTCCTAATCCTAGTACATCTGGACATTCGTCTAAATAATCGGCAACACCGTCTATATCTTTATCAAGAGGACAACCTGTTTTATCCACCACTATACCGGCTGGTGTGTTTGGACATTTGTCATTTTTATCGGAAACGCCATCATTATCCGCGTCTTTTATTTCATCAAAAAGCTTAGTTGTTAAATTTTCAATTCCAAATAATGAAATATTTGTTTTATAAAAATCATTTACTAAATCTCCAGTATATAGAGTTGAGTCATCGGACATTTTAATATCACATTTCCGGTCTCCGGTTTTTGCTTCTGTAATATATGTAAATGCTAAGCATGTACATATGAATAATAATTTTTTCATTTTATAGTTTTTTAATTGTTTATTTCAAAGGTCATTAACAAATTGAGTTTTTTAGTTATATGACTTTTATAATTAGTTACATGATTCACACCTTTTTAGATGAAAATGTTTGATAAAAAATAGTGGAGTTTGTAAAATCTGCGTAAAAAAATAATCACACAGATTTTGGATATTTTAAAGTGAAGATATTGGATAATAAATTATTCAATAGGTGTTGTGATTTTACCAAATAGCCTTGCAAAGGGCAAGATGTTTTTTTGTGAATGGTAAATTAGTATGCCATTGTTTACAATAGGGCATAATTCTTTTTTTCTTAATATCTCAGAATTTCAACTCTTTAATAACAAGTTTAAAGAGCTCTTCTTTTTTCTGTAAAAGCGATATTAGATTTTTTAAAAGCTTCTGTCTTAAAATCAATTTGAATGATGCGAGAATTATCTACGCCATTTTTTGAAGAAGTTATTTTACCCACTTTGCAATTACTTTTGGGAATGAACAGGAATTCTTTTTCTACTTTATACATCTTTATATCTTTATTGGATTTATTTAATCTTTAGAATACAAAGATGGTTGTTTGTGAATGAATTATGATTATATAACTTTTAGAAATAGTTGTAGAATTTACAGTTACAATTTCTTGAAAATTCTATTAGATAAATCTAAGATTCATCTTTTGTGGTTCGTACTAAACTGATTCCTGACATAAAGAAGATTACACCTAAAACACCGTAAATGACTAAGGCTTTTATGTCTTTTTCACTTCCAGAAGTGTTTGTAAATATTACGGCTTCATAAATTAGGGCACCAATACCGAGAGCTGTTAATAATGCACCGAAGATTCGTTTTAGATTCATAATGTAGATATTTATTGATTTTTATTGGTCATATGTAATTCGCATATCGTCATTAGTGCTTACGACCAATTTCCGTTCATGCTCATTTCATGATTTTTATTTTTTAAAATTTATATTGCTTTAGCGTTTAAGATCATTTTAATTACATTCTTTCCATATACCAATTCAGTTCTTTCTTTATTTTTCTTAATTCAAAAAGAGATGATATTATTTTTTGTAAACGAACAAAGGCTGTTTCACTTTTGACTACATAATCAAAGGCTTGATGGTGCATACAATCGATTGCAACATCTATTTTGTCTTGTGAAGACAGCATAATAACAGCAATTTCTGGATTGAATTCTTTTATTTTATCTAATGTATCAATACCGTTTATGGCATTTTTATCAATACCGTCCAGATGATAATCTAGTATAATTACATCCGGTTTATTGGATAGATTAGCTAGGCAAAGTTCACCGGTTGAGTAGGTTTCTATTTCAAAATCAGCATGATCTAAAAACTCAATTTCCAAAGATTTCAAGAATAAGGCGTCATCATCGACTAAGAACAGTTTTATTTTGTTTATGGTATTCATTTTAGGGATTTTTTTAATGTTTCTAATTCTAGTTCTAATTCTTTACAGGCTTGCATACATACATCTTCAAGTTTCAATACCATATTTTCCATTTCATCATTTTGTTGTTGTATCACCACAAATTCCTGAATTTTTTTTGCCATATTTTCAAAATCAGAATGCATTCCCATAATTGAAAATGAAGGAATCATTTTATGAATGGCAGCATTAAGTAAATTCCAATCTTGAACCAGCAAACTTTGTTTTAATGTATTAATTAGTTCAGGTGTTTGTTCCAGGTACAGACCAATCATTTCAATCATCAATTTTGGATTGGATTTGGTACGGAGATTCAGGTAATTCAGGTTGATGTATTTTATTTTTTCTACTTCTGTAACTTCCGCAGTGTTGTTCTTAATAGGTTTTGAATTTTTAGGGTTTTTAATTAACCCAACAATTTTACTGTACAGCACCCTTTCATCAATCGGTTTTGCAATATAATCGTCCATACCCACAGCTTTACATTTGGCCAAATCTACCGTAGTGACATCAGCCGTTAAAGCAATGATCGGAATATTCAATTTCAATGTTTCTCTAATGTATTCTGTGGCTTCAAATCCGTTCATTTCTGGCATTTGCAAGTCCATCAAAACAATATCGTATTGTTTTGTTTTGAGTTTTTCGATGGCAATTTTTCCGTTTTCGGCAATATCACGTTCAAAGCCAAAATCATCCAATACCGTTTTCATCAACAACTGATTCAGAGCCATATCTTCGACTACCAATACTCTGATGCCTTTTATTTCATTATTCAATTCCATGATTTCATTTTCTAGAGCTGCATTTTCTTTCGTTTTCAGGAAAGGTAGCGTAAAACTAAAACGGGAATATTCGTTTATTTTACTTTTGACCCTTATGCTGCCTCCTTGCGATTCCACCAATTGTTTTACAATGGCAAGTCCAAGACCTGTTCCTCCATATAATCGGGAAGTTCCGCTCGATGCCTGTTGGAAATTTTCGAAAATACTTTCCATTTTATCTTTTGAAATTCCTATTCCGGTATCATTAACAGCAAACTCGATAATTACTTTTTCATCATCTTCAAACATTAAATGAACACTTACGGTAATAAGACCTTCGTTAGTGAATTTAACTGCATTACTGACTAAATTT
>DATEOV010000214.1:0-4557 GCA_035273645.1 Flavobacterium sp.
CGATGTTATGGCTTGCGTAAAACACTTTGCTGCTAATAATCAGGAAACGAATCGTGACTTTGTCGATGTGCAAATTGATGAGCGTACACTTCGTGAAATTTATTTGCCAGCTTTCGAAGCAGCTGTAAAAGAAGGTAAAGCATATAGCATAATGGGAGCTTATAACAAGTTCAGAGGGGAATATTTATGTGAGAACGATTATATGCTGAATAAAGTATTGCGTGACGAATGGGGTTTCAAAGGTGTTGTTGTTTCCGATTGGGCAGCTGTTCACACAACTGTGAAATCTTTAAATAGTGGTTTGGATATCGAAATGGGAACTCCTACAACAAAGTTCAACGAATTTTTCTTGGCGGATAGACTAATTGCCGCTGTCAAAGGCGGGGAAATTTCAGAAACCGAAATTAATAAACACGTAAAACGAATATTAGAGGGTTTATATCAAGTAAAAGCAATAGGCGGAAAAGACCGTGTTAAAGGAAGCATTGCAACCGAAGCACATTACCAAGATGCTTATAAAATTGCTGTAGAATCAGTGGTTTTGTTGAAAAACGATAACAACGTATTGCCTTTGAAATTGAACGGAGTGAAATCCATTGCCGTAATAGGGAACAATGCAACCAAGAAAAATGCCTTGGGCGGATTTGGCGCAGGAGTAAAAACAAAAAGAGAGGTTACACCTTTGGATGCATTGAAAAGCAAATTACCAAGCGCAATCAAAATCAACTATGCGGAAGGATATTTAGAACGTTATGAAGAAAAAAAGGTTGGTAAATTAGGAGATATTACGATGAATGGTCCTGTAACCATTGATCAATTAGATCCTGCTAAATTACAGGAAGCAATCGAAGCTGCTAAAAATTCAGATGTTGCAATTGTTTTTGCAGGTTCCAATCGTGATTATGAAACGGAAGCTTCTGACCGTAGAAGCTTAAAATTACCGTTCGGACAAGAAGAATTGATTCAAAAAGTTAGAGAAGCCAATCCTAATACTATTGTGGTTATGATTGCCGGAGCCCCTTTTGATATTGATGAAATTGGTAAAAAAACTTCAGCTTTGGTATGGAGTTGGTTCAATGGATCTGAAGGAGGAAATGCTTTGGTAGATGTATTGTTAGGAAAAGTAAATCCGTCAGGAAAATTGCCTTGGACAATGCCAAAAAACATTATGGATTCACCAGCACACGCTACAAACAGTTTCCCTGGAGATAAAACAGTTGAATATAAAGAAGGAATTTTGGTAGGTTACAGATGGTTCGATACTAAAAAAGTGGAGCCTTTATACCCTTTTGGATATGGATTGTCATATACGACGTTTGCTTTCGATAGCGCTAACGCAGATAAAAAAGAGTATGCAGAAAATGAAACAATCACAGTTTCGGTAACCGTTAAAAATACCGGAAAAGGTGATGGACAAGAAGTAGTGCAAGTATATGCTTCTAAAGTAGATTCTAAAATCGAACGTGCCGTTCAAGAATTAAAAGGATTCCAAAAAGTATTGGTTGGAGCTGGAAAATCAGCTACAATAACAATTCAAATTCCTGTAAAAGAATTGGCTTATTACAATGTTGAAACTAAAAAATGGACTGTTGAGCCAGGAAAATACACTCTAAATATTGGAAATTCTTCTCGTGATATTAAAAACAAAATTGATGTTGTGATAAAATAACATTTGCTATTAACCAACCAAAACCAATAATATTATGAATGACAAGATTAGAAAGTATAGTTTTATTTTTTTCATATGTGTAGCGTTTTTAAGCGTTGTGGGATGTGGTTCTGATGATGTAACTCCAGAAGAAACAAAGCCAAAAACAATAACGATTACCTCGGATACCAGTAAAATTGATTTTCTAACTAAAGGAAATACAGCTGCTGTAAAAGTTACAACAAACGCAACTGCCTGGACAGTTACTACCTCTGGAGCTACTTGGATACAGTTGAGTCAGCTTTCAGGCGGTACGGGAGCAACGACATTGGGCATAACAGCTTCGGAGAATACCACTACGGAAACAAGAACTGCGGTGATAATCATTAGTTCCAATCAAGTTGCATCCGTTAAAATTACGGTTTCTCAGGTTGGAGTTGCTCCAGTTACAAGTTTGTATCCAAGCTATAATATCAATCCACTACCTGCTGATGAAACAGGGATGGCGAGTAATGCTGTAGAGCTTGCGGCTAAAATCAAATTGGGTTGGAATATTGGAAACACGCTTGAAGCTACAGGTGGCGAAACCGCTTGGGGTAATCCAAAAGTGACTAAAGCTTTGATTGATTTGGTTAAAGCAAATGGGTTCAATGCTATTAGAATTCCATGTTCTTGGAACCAGAATTTGGCAAATGCAACTACTGCACAAATTAAAACCGAATGGCTGAATAGAGTAAAAGAAGTAGTTCAGTATTGTGTTGACAACGATATGTATGTTATTGTGAATATTCACTGGGACGGTGGATGGTTGGAAAACAACATTATCGATGCCAAGAAATCAGAAAATAATGCCAAACAAAAAGCATTTTGGGAGCAAATTGCGACTCACTTGAGAGGTTTTGATGAGCATTTGCTTTTTGGCAGTGCCAATGAACCCAATGTTGAGAACGCAGCCCAAATGGCAGTTTTAACATCCTATCATCAAACATTTATTGATGCGGTACGTTCGACTGGAGGCAAAAATGCATTTCGTACTTTGATAGTTCAAGGGCCGTCAACAGATATCGAAAAAACCAATAAATTAATGACAGTTTTGCCAACGGATAAAACAGCTAATCGAATGATGGCTGAGGTTCATTATTATTCTCCTTGGAATTTTGGAGGTTTAACTAAAGATGAAACCTGGGGTAAAATGTTCTATTATTGGGGAGCAGGTTATCATTCTGCAACCGATACAGAGCGAAATGCAACCTGGGGTGAAGAAGCTGATCTGGAGAAAAATTTCAAATTAATGAAAACTCAATTTGTAGATAAAGGAATTCCTGTTGTATTAGGAGAGTTCGGCGCAATTCGTCGTACTACTTTAACTGGCGATGCTTTAACTTTACATCTGGCTTCAAGAGCTTATTATTTGAAAACAGTTGTGAAACAAGCTAAAGCAAATGGATTGTTACCTTTTTATTGGGATGAAGGAAGTTTGGGTGATAAAGGTTTTGGAATCTTTAAAAGAAGTGATAATACTGTATTTGATACTCAAGCTCTAAATGGATTGCTCGATGGATTGAAGTAACTTTGGAGTTATTAAGTTACGGAGAGATTCTAAGATTCTAAGTTTTGTTAAAGCTTAGCGTCTTAGAATCTTAGTAGCTTAGAATCTTTTTAAAAATATAAAAAAAATGAAAAAAAGTATTGTATTTCTATTTTTGATGGTCAGTATATTGGCAAACGCCAATGTCCGTATGCCATTACTATTTTCTGATGGAATGGTTTTGCAGCGTAACAAAATAATTCCAGTTTGGGGTTGGGCAGATCCCAATGAAAAAGTTGAAGTTCATTTTAATAAACAAACCAGAACCATCATAGCTGATAAAAATGGTAAGTGGACTGTTGGTTTAAACGCCGAAAAAGCAGGTGGGCCTTTTGAATTGACCATAACCGGGAAAAACAAAATTGTCATCAAAGATGTTTTGGTTGGTGAAGTCTGGATTTGTTCTCGGCAATCTAACATGGAGTTTCAGGTATCTAAAACGATGAATGCTCAAGCCGAAATCAACGATTCAAATTATCCTATGATTCGTCATTTTGGAGTAGCCCAGGATTTAAGCGGTACCCCAAAAGAAGATTTAAAAGCTGGGAAATGGGAAGTCAGCAGCAAAGAAACTGTTGGAAACTTTACTGCTATTGGTTTTTATTTTGCTAAAAAATTATATGCCGAATTAAAAATTCCAATCGGAATCATCAATACTTCTTGGGGCGGAACTTGCGTAGAAACCTGGACAAGCCGTGAAGCTTTCCAAAAAAGCGATGAATTCAAGGATATGATTGCAGGTGTGCCTTCGGTGAATATGGATGCAATTTTTGAAACATACAAAAAATCACTTTTAGAGAATATCAAAAAAGTTCAAGGTTTTGAAGTAACTGATGCCAATCAAGATCAATTTAAAAATTCAGATTTTAATGATGCTAATTGGCCAGAAATAAAAGTGCCTTCTCTTTGGGAAAATCAGCAAATTGGAAACATTGACGGCGTAGTTTGGATGCGAAAAACTATTGTTTTATCTGCTGAGCAAGCCAAAAAAGAAGCTGTTTTGTATCTGTCTAAAGTTGATGATGAAGACCAAACTTATGTTAATGGAGTACAAGTTGGAACCAACAACATTTGGGAAGCCAAAAGAGTTTACAAGATTCCAGCTGGTGTTTTAAAAGAAGGATCAAATGTAATTGCTGTCAAAATCACTGATTATACTGGAGGCGGAGGAATCTATGGCGATCCAGCCGATTTGAAAATTGATTTTAAAGATTCTGTTGTTGCACTTGACGGGCTTTGGAAGTTTAATGTGGTAAATGTGAAAATGTCAGTTTCGCCAAACAGTTATCCTTCGTTATTGTATAACGCGATGGTAAATCCA
>DATEOV010000215.1:0-5551 GCA_035273645.1 Flavobacterium sp.
TGGACAAAGACAACGAATTGCTATTGCTCGTGCTTTATTGAAAAATCCATCGATATTGATTTTGGACGAAGCTACTTCTTCACTAGACAGTGAAAGCGAAAAATTAGTTCAAGAGGCTTTAGAAATCTTGATGGAAGGAAGAACAAGCATAATTATTGCTCATCGTCTTTCTACGATACGTTCTGCTGATCAAATTTTGGTGCTTGACAACGGAAAAATCAGCGAGCAAGGAACTCACCAAGAATTAATTAATTTAGAAAACGGTTTATACAAAAACCTAAGTAATTTGCAGTTTAGTAATTCTTAGTTTTAAACAAAATCATATAAAAAAAACCATTTGTAGACACAAATGGTTTTTTTGAAATATGTAAAGAGTTTTCTAAATATTAAAAAACTGAAAACTCTTTACTGAATTTTATTTTCCTTTTCTTCTATTACGTTCTGCTTTAATCATAGAAAGCTCGCGACTAGTTTGTCCAGCAACTGATGTGTTTTCTTCTGCACGACGAATTAAGTACGGCATAACGTCTTTTACAGGTCCAAATGGCAAATATTTTGCAATATTATATCCATTTGCTGCCAAATTATAACTGATGTTATCACTCATTCCATATAATTGTCCAAACCAAATTCTGTCATCAGTAGATTGAATTCCTTTGGCTTTCATCAACTCCATTAATTTATATGTACTCCCTTCATTATGGGTTCCTGCAAAAATTGACATTGTGTCTAAATGCTCTGCCATATAAAGGACAGCTGCATCATAATTGATATCAGAAGCCTCTTTTGAAGCACATATTGGTGTTGGGTATCCTTTTTCTTCAGCACGAAGATTTTCTTTTTCCATATAAGCACCACGAACCAATTTCATTCCGATAAAGAATCCTTCGGTTTTCGCTTGCTCATGTAATTTTTTCAAATAATCCAAACGATCCCAACGATACATTTGAAGTGTATTGAATACGATTACTTTTTCTTTGTTGTATTTGCGCATCATTTCGGTAACCAAATCATCAGCTGCATCTTGCATCCAGCTTTCTTCGGCATCAATCAACAAGGCTACATTCTTTTTATGTGCTTCACTACATACTTGATCAAAACGGACCACTACTCTATCCCATTCCGCTTGTTCATCTGAAGTCAAAGTTTGTTTTTCACCTACTTTTTCATATAAATCCAAACGACCTAAACCTGTAGGTTTAAAAACTGCAAAAGGAATTGCTTTACGCTCTTTTGCAAATTCAATTGTTTTTAGGGTCATTTCCAGAGCAGCATCAAACTGATTTTCCTCCTCTTTACCTTCTACTGAATAATCCAAAACAGAAGAAACTCCTTTGGTATACATTTTATCTACTACCGATAGGCAGTCATCTTCATTTACACCACCACAAAAATGATCAAAAACAGTAGCACGGATAAGGCTTTCTACCGGAAGATTTGCTTTTATTGCAAAATTGGTTACTGCTGTTCCTATACGTACTAAAGGTTGGCTATTGATTAATTTGAAAAGAAAATAAGCTCTGTCAAGCTCTGTATCACTTTTAAGTGCAAAAGCAATTTGTGTGTTATTAAAAATATTATTCATTTTTTGTTATATTTTTTCTGCAAATATAAAGAGACTTAGCGATTATTATTAGCAAAATTTGCCTTATTTTGCGGTTTCAATTAAATTAAAATCATGCAATCTATTCAAGCTAATAATTATCCTGTTCATTTCAACGAAATTGGATATGAAAAACTAAACCAACACTTAAAAGATAACAAATATTCAAACCTATTTATAATTGCTGACACCAATACTAATGAGTATTGTTTATCTAAATTTCTTCCTTTATTGGAAACGGATTTGACTATTGAAATAATAGAATTTGAAGCAGGAGAAATTAATAAAAATATTGAAACCTGTATTGAAATTTGGAATGTTCTAACTGAACTGGGTGCTGACAGAAAAACATTGATCATAAATATAGGTGGAGGTGTTGTTACCGATTTAGGAGGTTTTGTGGCTTCTACTTTTAAAAGAGGTGTTGATTTTATTCATATTCCAACAACATTATTGTCTATGGTGGATGCATCTGTAGGTGGTAAAAATGGTGTGGATTTGGGTAATTTAAAAAATCAGATTGGTGTTATCAATACTCCAAAAATGGTATTGATTGATACTCAGTATTTAGAGACTGTTCCTCAAAATGAAATGCGTTCTGGACTTGCTGAAATGTTAAAACACGGATTGATATTTGATAAAGCCTATTGGGAATATTTTTTAGATTTGAAAGCAATTGACTTTGATCATTTGGATGCACTTATTCATCGTTCAGTTGAAATTAAGAACATCATTGTTATGCAAGACCCAACCGAAAAAAATATTAGAAAATCATTAAATTTCGGTCATACATTAGGACATGCTATTGAAAGTTATTTTTTGGAAAATGAATCCAAAACTACTTTACTTCATGGAGAAGCAATTGCTGTAGGAATGATTTTAGAAAGTTATATTTCATTACACAAAAATTTAATCACACAAGAGGAATACAATCAAATAAAGGCAACAATAAAATCAATATATGATGATATCGTTTTTGAAGAAAATGATATCGATCCAATCCTTGAATTGTTGATTCACGACAAAAAAAATGAATACGGTATGATACAATTTGCATTGATTGAAGGTATCGGGAAAATAAAAATTAACCAATCTGTTGAAAACGAATTAATTCTAAACGCTTTTCAGGATTACAAATCTTAGCTATTTTTTAATAAAAAGGATTGCTTTGCGTCTGTTTTATTTTTTACATTTGCGCCAATGAATAAAAAACAAAATACTAAAACATTTTCTACCAAAAGGAACGGTAACAATAGGTCATTCTTGAGCTTATTGAAACGGTTTTATGGTATAAAAGGAAATTTTAGTTTTGATGTGTTTCAATATTTCAAGGCCGATTACGAAAAACTGCAGATTATCTACGCCAATATTAGGGTTTGAATTTCTATTAATTCTATTTTATCAAATACAATTAATATAAAACTCTACAGAACAAATGAATACAAAATATTCCGATTTAATAAACCAAACATATTACTTTCCTCAGGAAGAATTTAAACTAAACAAAGACAATCTTCAGTTTCACAATATCGATTTAATGAAATTGGTAGAAACTTATGGTACACCTTTAAAGTTTACCTATTTGCCACAAATTTCAAACAACATCAACAAAGCCAAAAGCTGGTTTCGTAAATCGATGGAGAAGAACAAATACGAGGCAAAGTATTACTACTGCTATTGCACAAAAAGCTCTCATTTTGAATATATTATGAATGAAGCTTTCAAGAATAACATCCATATTGAAACATCTTCTGCTTTTGACATTAATATTGTTGAAAATTTATTAGAAAAAGGAAAAATAAATAAAAGTACTTATATCATTTGTAATGGTTTCAAAAGAGATCAATACATTGATAACATTGCAAGATTGGTTAATAACGGTCACAAAAACACCATTCCGATTATTGATAATTACGAAGAATTGGATTTGTTGCAGGCACAAATAAATGGGAAATTCAAAATTGGAATCCGTATTGCTGCTGAAGAGGAGCCTAAATTCGAATTTTATACCTCAAGATTGGGAATTGGATACAAAAACATTGTTCCTTTTTATAAGAAAGAAATTAAAGAAAATAAAAATTTGGAACTTAAAATGTTGCACTTTTTTATTAATACTGGTATCAATGACAATGCTTATTACTGGAATGAACTTGTAAAGTGTATCAAGGTATATGTTGCATTGAAAAAGGAATGCCCTACCCTTGATGGTTTGAATATTGGTGGAGGTTTCCCTATCAAAAATTCATTGGCTTTCGAATATGATTACCAATATATGATTGATGAAATTATCAATCAGATTAAAATTGCCTGTGACGAAGCTGAAGTAGATGTACCAAATATTTTTACTGAATTTGGTTCGTTTACAGTTGGAGAAAGTGGTGGTGCTATTTATCAAGTATTGTATCAAAAACAACAAAATGATAGAGAAAAATGGAACATGATTGATTCTTCTTTTATCACTACATTACCTGATACTTGGGCAATAAACAAACGTTTTATCATGTTGGCTATCAACAGATGGAATGAGACTTACGAAAGAGTTTTACTGGGCGGAATGACTTGTGATAGTGACGATTATTACAATTCGGAACAAAATATGAATGCCATTTATCTACCAAAATACAATAAAGAAAAACCATTGTATTTAGGATTTTTTAATACTGGAGCTTATCAGGAAACTATAGGTGGGTATGGTGGGTTGCATCACTGTTTGATACCACAGCCAAAACACATTTTGATAGACCGTGACGAGAATGGGATATTGGCTACTGAAGTGTTCTCGGAGCAGCAAACTGCAGAGGACGTACTTAAAATATTAGGTTATAATAAATAATAGAATTTTAGGTTATTATAAATAATCATTAAAATTTGTGATTTAGGAAATTTGATATTTATAAATTCCTTTTATTTGTAATATCCAAATCTCAAATAACCTTTTGAACATTAAAATAAAAAAGAAAAAGAATATGAGTAAAGGACCAATCAGTCAATTTATTGAGAAGCATTATTTGCATTTCAATTCTGCATCTTTAGTTGACGCTGCAAAGGCATATGAACAGCAATTAGCCAATGGTGCTAAAATGATGGTAAGCATGGCTGGTGCAATGAGTACCGCTGAAATTGGAAAGATTTTTTCCGAAATAATTCGTCAGGATAAAGTTCAAATTATTTCTTGTACAGGAGCCAACCTTGAAGAAGATATCATGAATTTGGTAGCACATTCTCATTATGAGAGAGTTCCAAATTACCGTGATTTGACTCCACAAGATGAATGGGATTTATTGGAAAGAGGATTGAATAGAGTTACTGATACCTGTATTCCAGAACACGAAGCATTTCGTCGTCTTCAAAAACACATTTATAAAATTTGGAAAGATGCTGATGATAAAGGAGAAAGATATTTCCCTCATGAGTTCATGTACAAAATGCTACTATCTGGTGTTCTAGAAGAATATTATGAAATTGATCTAAAAGACAGCTGGATGTATGCTGCAGCTGAGAAAAATTTACCTATTATTGTACCGGGTTGGGAAGATAGCACGATGGGAAATATTTTCGCATCTTATGTTATTAAAGGGGATTTGAAAGCTTCTACCATGAAATCTGGTATTGAATACATGGTTTTCTTATCTGATTGGTATCCAAAAAATAGTACTAATGGTGTTGGTTTCTTCCAAATTGGTGGAGGAATTGCAGGGGATTTTCCAATATGTGTAGTTCCAATGTTATACCAAGATATGGAAATGCATGATATTCCATTTTGGAGTTATTTTTGCCAAATTTCAGATTCGACAACTAGTTACGGTTCTTATTCCGGAGCAGTTCCTAATGAAAAAATTACTTGGGGTAAATTAGATATAAGTACCCCTAAATTTATCATTGAATCTGATGCTACTATTGTGGCTCCATTAATTTTCGCATATTTGTTAGATTTATAATAATTATAAT
>DATEOV010000216.1:0-7278 GCA_035273645.1 Flavobacterium sp.
AAAGTAATTATTGCCTAAATTTTCTTGAAATCTTGACTTGTTGTGATTGTAGTTATAAAAGTCATTTGACTTGTCTAATGGATAAAATTCAAGGTCGTATTCTTTGAAAAGATTTGCAGAGTTCTCAAAGTTAGCTCCTGACCAATTTTCATAAAGCGTAATGCCTGTCGTTTTTATAGGATTGTCAGGGTCAGTTGGGGATTGAGGGTTCAAAACATACAAGTCTAAGTCATTTATAAATTTGTGAACAAAGCCAAATGCAAATTGTCCAAAGAAGTCTGGTCTTAAAAAATTGAGATTGAAAGTAAAATGTGTATTGTCAAAGTCTGTAAAGCTCTCAAACAATTCAATGCTTTCTTCGTCAGTTTCGGGTTCGTTTTGGTCAAACGAAAAATATGTTTCTGTGTCTTCGTTTTCTACAAACCATTGTTTATCGCTTTCGCTCGTAGAAGTCAAATTATTTGTCAAGTATTCAGCAATTTTGCTTTCAGTCAAGTTAGAACTTTTTCTTTTATAAAAGTATAAATCGTAACTCATTGTTTTGTCGTTGTTATCGTTTTACTATTGGTGCTAACGTTCTGGTACTGCAGCGGGTTTGGGACTAAATTAAGCCTTGTCTTCGGATTTACCAAATCTCCCAAATACAAAAACAACTTTCCATTATGCCAATTGCCCAAATCCGTTGTAGCTATTATTGGGTGTTTAAATTTTCTCTCTTTTTATAAGTGTAGAATGTAGTACTTTAACTTTCCATGTTTTCTTTTGCTTTTCCAGAATTGCGGTTTCCAACCAATGAATTTTATAATGTTGACCATCTTTTATTACATCAGCTTTATTATTATAAGTCGTCCAGCCAACTTTGTTTTCTGTGTAAATGTTTAAGAAGTCAATATTATTCACGCGTTTGAAGTCTAAAGCTTTATTTTGAGTTATTTTTTTTTCCAAAGTATCCCAATTCCAAATTTCTCCACTTTCAAGGATTTGAATGTCCTTAGTACAATATGATTTTAACTTTTCAACATCACGATTTGAAAATTGTTCAAACATGTTAACGATCGTATTTTGTATTGTTTCCTTGTCATTTTCTTGTGCTGAAAGATTTAAAAATGAAATCAAAAGAAAAAAGGATATAAAGATTTTCATAAACATGATTTTTAGATCGGTTGCTGATAAATACACTATAACGTCCCTCGGCTTCGCGAGGTTTGGGACTAAATTAAGACTTATTTTTCGGTTAAGGATAAATTCCCCAGATACAAAACCAATTTTACATTAAGCCTAAAACCCAAATCTTGCGAAACCGCTGTTAGCTGTAGCCTTTTAATTCAGTTTCAGTTTCATTATTATGTCGGTTTGCTCATCATTACCGAGTTTGAAAATGTGTTTGTCAAATGCTACAAATCCGTTTTTTTTATAAAATCGTATTGCTTTAGGATTTTGTTCCCATACTCCCAACCAAACATAATCGAGGTTTCGAGCTCTCGCTAATTCTATTGTTTTTTCATAGAGAATTTGTCCTATTTTTTTACCATGAAATTCTTTTAGCACATAAATTCTTTCTATTTCAAGTGCATTTTCGTCTTTTATTTCTGTTTGAGATTGTCCAATATTGACTTTTAAATATCCGATTGTCTTACCATTTTGTTCAGCAAAATAAAATTCAGAGTTTTTGTCGATTAATTCAGCTTTAATCTTTTCGGTCGCAAACCCATTTTCTAGATATTCCTTCATATTCTCTTCGCTGTTTTCAGAAGAGAAAGTTTCTTCAAAAGTGAGTTTCCCGATTTTTTGCAATTCGTTTATATCACTAACTGTAATTTTTCTTACTGTAATATCCATTTGTTTAAAATTTTTGACAAAGTTCTGAATTTGATTTGTGGAAAAATTTCACAAATGATAAAAAATGAATATTATTTAATATTTGTTCTTATTCTGCTTAAACTTACTTGGGTTATGCCCAAATAAGAGGCTATATGTCCTAACTGGACTCTTTTAATCAAGCCGGGATAGTTTTTTAAAAGTTCGATGTATCGTTCAGTTGCAGTTCCAAGTTGTCTTGAAATAAGTCTTTCTTCTGCTTTTAGGAGCTCATGTTCTGCAAATTTTCTACCCCAGTTTGCAATTTCAATATTTTCATAAAATAGATTTTTAAGGTTTTCCGTGTTAAGCTTGTAAAGAACACAATCTTCTAATAGCTCGATGCTTTCATAACCTTTTTGATTGTCAATATAGCTTTTTAATGAAGCTATTGTGTCTCCTTCTTTTCCAAAAGAAAAGGTAATTTCGTTATCCTCAATAATAGAAAATGTCCGAGCTATTCCTATTTTGATAAAATAGATATTTTTTTCAATCTTGTCAGCTCGTATGATAATGCTATGTTTTGGAAGATTTACTTCTTCAATATTTTTTTTGAGCATAAGTTTAGCTGACGAAGAAAGCAGATGTGTTTTGTCTATTATTTGGTCAATATCCATTTTGTTAATCAGGTTCTGTTACAAGGTTACAGCTAACTTATTAATAGATCTGACAAAATCAGGCCTATCCACCTTCATCTGGTTAGCTTTGTCTGACAATCGTCACATATTACCTTTTCCAAATATAGC
Organism: Flavobacterium sp.; assembly: GCA_035273645.1. Lineage (GTDB taxonomy): Bacteria > Bacteroidota > Bacteroidia > Flavobacteriales > Flavobacteriaceae > Flavobacterium. Next base: position 2,604 of record DATEOV010000216.1, read on the forward strand.
CAATTCTAATTAGAATCTTGCACAGCTTATTTTTTGGATTGAAAAGGAAATGTTCTTGATTAGCAGTGAGTGCGTGAGGGATAGAAGCAAGCTACCGAAGTAGCGCGGATAGCCCGACAGCATAAAGAGAAAGGGCCGACTCATCAGTATTGATAAGTAGGCCCTTTCTCTTTATGGTGGCACGCCCCAATAATCATTTATCTTTTTAAAGAAAAATGTCCTTTTGCTTCGCGACCATCTTCTAGTTTTATTGTGTACCAATAATCGTCTGCAGGCATTGGGTTACCTGTGTAAGTTCCGTCCCATCCGTTTCCTGAAGCAAGTACTTGTTTAATTAGTTTGCCGTATCGATCATAAATGAAGATTTTGGCTCCGCTGTTGAATGTTTCATTGACTCCTTTTATGTTCCAGTAATCATTGTAACCATCATTATTTGGTGTGAAAAATTTTGGAATTCCAAGTACTGCAATAGTTTTCGGTAGGGTTCCGCAACCGTTTTTGTCGTAGACATAAAGGTCATGTATGCCTGGAGAAACATTTTCAAATACATTGGATTCTTGAAAAGGACCGTTGGGAGAATCAATGCTGTATCCATAATTTCCTTGCCCGGAAATGTTTGCGGTTACGGTGTTGTATTGGGATAAGTCGGAGATTGAAACCGAGTCTAGATGTGCAATATCAGAAGCGGTGACCTTTATGGTTCGTGTTCTGCTACAGTTTTTTAGAGTGGATACCGTCACGGTGTAAATGCCTTCTTCATTGACATCTAATGTGTAATTATTTTCATTTGGAATGATACTACCGTCTTTTGACCAAATATATTTGTAATCGTTGGTTGGTGTATTGTCAATTATTCCAGCATTAAGTTCGACAAAAAAACTTGGCAAATTGGAACAGACTAATTGATTGGCATTTTGATTTTCGTTGGTATCTATATTTGGTTTTGGGTTTACTTGGAGTGTTATATAGGCTCCCAATCCAAAACAGGCATTGTCCAGATTACTTTCTATTCGTACCCAAATTTCTTGTTGGTTTGGTTTGGTATTTCTATAAGTTGAAGGATTTGAAATAGCATTGGTTTCGGCCAAGGCATCTATTTTATTGGCATAGAAATTTATGGTGTAGTTCGAACTAGTTGATGGGAGCAAGGCTTGAATGTCAGCTATTACGTTACTAAAATCAAAGGATGAAATACCATCTTTGTCATCATTTGTTGCATCTATAAAATCATCACAGGTTTCAAGGATTCTTTTGAAAGTGGAATTGATTTGGGTTGTAGAAACGATTAAATCCAATTGAGCTAAACTAAAACAGCCATTTGAATTTTCGACTCTTGCCCAAATACTATTATTGCTACTTGTAAAAGCAATAGGATTTGTAATGGATACTGAGATATCTTTTGTATTTGCCCCTACCATAGTGGTGTAATAGGTAAATGTCTCGTTGATAGAATTGGCAGAAATAAAACTGTTTTTTTCGGTTAGATTAAAGTTTGAAATTCCATCGGTATCGTCATCACATTGTACGAGATTAATTGGAGAATTTAAAACGGGTAATGTGTAAATAGTCAAAATGGCTATAGCTGAAGTTAGTCCACATGCATTATTATTTTTATTTAAAAGAACGCGGTATTGATATCCATTTAGTTGGGGATTTACTTTGGTAATAAGTAATGAGGCTGTTTGAGCTCCTGAGTAAATAGTGTTGTTTGTTATTGTATTCCAAGTGACACCTGTATCTGTAGATAGTTGCCATTGGAAATCATCAGCATTTGACTCAATACTAAAAGAGGCATTTTGCAAATCGCAAATGGATTGATTTTCGGGTTGCTTGGTCACAAGGATTGGAACTGCAATTATATAGTTGTGATTTGGTGGGGTATAACCATCTGTTTTGCTGGTTACGATTCCGTTTGTGCTTACTGAAACTGGATTTGTTCCTAGCTGTCCGTCAAAGTTAGAATCGGTAAATCCAGCTTCAATAACATCGTTACATAAATCATCGTCGCTGTCTAAATCTATATAATTAAAATCGCCATTTCCATCGGTATCGGCAAGAATATAACTTAGTTTGCCACTTTCAGGGACAGTCTCAAGTGTATTGAATAATCCATTTGCACCAAAGACAGTTGGTAGACCATCAATGATTCCATCTTTATTGGTATCTGGAGTATTACTTCCTGATTCCACCAAATCGTAAATTCCATCGTTGTCACTATCCAAATCAAGATAATCAGGAACACCATCATTGTCTGTGTCTATTGGGTTTGTTATGGGTTCAAAAATATCATCAAGTCCATCTAGATTATTGTCGGTATTGGATAATGCTTTAAGAGGTTTTAGGGCTTCAATAGCATCTGGTATTCCATCGTTGTCTGTGTCCAAATCCAATTGGTCCGGAATTCCATCACCATCGGTATCTTTTGGGATACAAGTAGCAATAAGTTTGAAAGTTGATTTATTTCCAGCAGTATCCAATAGGTTTTTATGGGTAATTTGGAAAGATTTGGTTTGATACGACTGAAATTTGAAAGTACCTGTTCCTGCAGGCAAAGGAATATTCCCATTTAGCCTAAAACGAATTTCGAATGATGAAAACTGGGTAATACCACTTTCATAAACTCCATCATAATTGGTATCAATCAATAACTGATTGGTTGGGTTCAAAACGGTGACTGTTTTATCAATGTCTGAATTGATGATGTATTCTGAATCTGTATTTAATAAATCGGTAGTATTTGCAGTCGAGACGTATTCCAAACTAAGATTTATGGGTTTGGCAAAAATCAAATTATAGGTTACGAAAAAACCTTTTCCCGCCATGACTTCGGTAACAAAACTGCCGTCTGAGTTTCCAGCAAAAGGAATCGTAGCAGCAGGTGTGGTATTGGTAATCGAGCCAGAAAAAGAATTGGAATAGGTTCCTGTTGTAACAACTCCCGAATTTGGATTGGAACTATTTATATTTTGACTGCCAAAGGATTCGGTACAATTTAATATTCCGTCATTATCGTAATCAATATCGATATTGTCATTGGCTAAATCATTGTCGATGTTTGTTGGACATTCGCTCACTGGAATTTTATCCGAGAAAACATCACTGATACAGCCCGAGATACTACCTTTTACCTGATAAAAACCAGGTTGTGTAGGAGTGTAGTTATTATTTGTAGCCAATGGAATTGTAATGTCGTTTTTATACCACTGAAAAGTATCGTAGGAGGATAATGTATTTATTTTTAAAGATATGTTTGGTATGCAAGGGGAATTTTCTAACGATATTTTTCCAGTTACAATTTCGGGTTTCAAATCAAAACCAGAATAATAGCCTCCATAAGTTGCCGCACCATTTGTTCCAAAATAAGAAACGTATACTTGTTTGGTTGATTTTACCGCTATATTTCCAGATAAATCAGATATGGTATACCGTACGAATTTTGAATTTCCCGTAATAGCAATCGGAGGAGAGGCAATGGGATTATTGTTTAACAAAACAGTAGCTCCAGATTCGGTTACGATGTTCAAGATTCCATTAAATGTTGTATTTCCTATAGATTGAATTTGCGGAATATTGTCGACTGTATTGGGAGTAGAACAATTTATCGGAGGAACAAAAAATAAGTTTTGATTGGCAGGAGAGTCCGATCCTCCAATACATTGATAAGCAAACAGATTTTTGGTTGCTGTCACATATAAATTTCCATTGATGAATTGGCTTCCGTCAAGTGCAATGTATTCTCCTTTGTTAAGTGTTTTGAATAGTGAAGCATTCCCATTGAGGGAAATTTGGGTATTATCGGAATGGGCTACAAGTAAAACACGTTCCAATTCATCACTTCCAATTCCTTTTACAAATACATACTCTTTTCCTGTTTTTTCGAATGAAACAATTTGGTCAAAACCGACATCCCTTCCAGCAGGAATCAATCCACCTCCATTTGGATTTATACCCATTTCTATACTGTTGCTTCCTCCAAACGAACCCGAGTTGACTACAACTGGTTTGTCTGAGGACACTAATGCACCAATTATTTTTGAGCTATTTGAAATGGTATTCCCATCAGCATAGTTCTGTAATGCGAGTACATAACTTTCGTTTTTATTTAAAGTAACGGTAATTGGTCCGGTGACATCAGCTCCATTTAAAATTTTAGTTCCATTTTGAAGGTTTGAAATGGTGATTATTGTTCCATTTTCCGTGGCAAGTATAGAGGCAAAATTTAATAATGTTGGATCAAAAAGGGGATTCAACATTGCACCTAATCTAAAAGTGGTTCCGAGTGCACTATTCCCTTTGGAAACCAATCCTCCTGCGTGATTATAACCTCCGTTATTGTTGATTCCAGCATTGACTCTGGCACTTACATAGATTAAATCTTCGGCTTCTATTACGTATCCTTTATTGGCTACGATTCCGGTGGAGGTTATTGGAGTGAACAGTTGTGTGTTGTCACCAGTCCCAATACTATAGCGATAAGGATTGTTGCTGTTTACGGTTCCATAGATGACGCTTCCGCCATTGGGAATTATTTTAAAGTTTACATTGGTAAGGCTCGGAGTTGAGATGTATAAATATTGGTCTTCAACAAGTCCGGTAACAGAAATTAAAGGGGGAATATAATGGGTTTTGCTGAATTGAGAAAAACAACTTAAGCTAAAAAAGATTATGAGGACTA
>DATEOV010000217.1:0-3748 GCA_035273645.1 Flavobacterium sp.
TCGGGCAGCTGTCTAATAATTGTTTTCTTAATTCGGGATAACTGTTTGCTTCTGCAAAAATCCCTGAATGGTCTACCGCAAAAGGAATAATTGAATTTACAGTTACGCCACGATGACCAATTTCTTTAGACAAAATATCGACTAAATATCTCGGAGTAGTTTTGCTTCCTCCGTAAACCGCCATTCCTGGAACCGGAAAAGAAGTGGTGCTTGAAGCGATGTAAATAATTCTGCCGTTATCTTCGATATGCTTTGCTGCTTGTTGTAAAGTGAAATAAGTTCCTTTTGTATTAATCGAAAATACTTTGTCAAACAGCTCTTCAGTAAATTCGGTAACAGGTACTTCTACCATTTCGATACCAGCATTGGCAACAACAATATCAATTTTACCGAAGGCGGCTTTTGCTTCTGCAAAAAGTCTTTCTAAATCAGCAACTTTGCTAACATCTGCCTGAACTGCAATTGCTTTAACTCCCATTGCTTTGATGTTACTTAACACTTCTTCTGCCGAAGCGCTGTCTTTAGAATAATTAATTACGATGTCAGCTCCCAGTGCTGCATATCTTTCTGCAATTGCTTTTCCTAATCCTCTAACTGATCCCGTAATTACTGCTACTTTGTTGTTTAAATTTTTCATGTTTTTTAATTTTTAAATGGTTATAAATTGTTCTTTTAATTTGATAGGACAAAGTTATGTTGACAGTAGAAGGTGGTTGTTGCAAGGAATAAAGCATTACATGCAAATTTTAAATATTTAGAATTTGCAGTGCTTATTGGAAGATTTTTTTTGGATGAAAAAGCAATAAAAAAGCCTGCAAATTTGATTTTGCAGGCTTGAGATTTTTAGTTAGATTCCAGTATTATGTTCTTTCCTATAGAGAACTGGGGAAGTGTCAGTATGTTTTTTGAAGTAATTGCTAAAATGGGCTGCTTCTGAAAACCCTAATAAATAAGCAATCTCTTTTATAGAAGTGGATGAATTTTGTAATAGTGATTTTGCTTCGGAAATTGTTTTGTCGGCAATCCACGTAGCAATGGGTTTTCCGGTTTTTGTTTTAATAACGTTGCTTAAATAATTTGGGTGTAGGTTTTGCGCATTCGCATAATCTTGAACTCGAAATACAGTTTGAACTTTACCACTGCTCAAATCCCGATAATGCTTTTCGAGAGTGCGTTTGAAATCTTTGACAATCTGTGAGCTTCTGTTTCCCTCATATATTGGATTGTAATCTTCCCAAAAGTATTCTTTAATCTTGATTAGTAAAACAACAAATAGGTTACCTATGATTCGGTATTTATAAGGAGAACTGCCTAAGTATTCTTTATGAATTTGGAGATACAGTTGTTCTATTTGATTGTAAAATTCAATATTCAGAATTTTGGGTTGCACAGTTTCGGTCAATAAAAAGGAGAATTCATTGAAGACATCCTGATGAACGTTTTCTTTCAAAAATGTTTCATCAAATGCGATAAGGTAAACTTCTTCGATTGCATTCCATTCAAAAGTTCTGTAATTGCTAGGGTTGGTAAAGTAAATAGAACCAGATTCCGAAAGAAAGGTGTGGTCGTCAATGGTGTATTGTCCCGAGCCTTGTTTAACAAATAGAAATGAAAAATAGTTGGGACGAAATGGAGGTGATTTATAAGGCAATTCAAATCCCACATCTTTTAAGTTAACTACTGCAATACCGGCTTTAGGATCAATCATGTTGACTGGAAGCCCTAATTCGTTGTATAAATCATATAACGATTTTGATATGGTATCTTTTTCATTCATGTTTGGTTACTTTGGCTGTTGCAAATCTACAAATTAGAATTTTTGAAAATAGGTTGTGGTATTTTTTAATTTTTAATGATTTTGTTTTTTGATATTAAAATGTTCTTTTGAAAATTAACTGCCCTAGCCCAGATGGAAGCGACATCCTGTTGTCCCGGGGTTCGGGACAACAGATATAGTGTACAGCTGGAAATAGCTCCTAAAAAAGTGTACCCTGCACGGATTCGGGTTGTGGATTATTGTTGAATTCGAAAGTATCGGTTACAAAAAACTGTTTTATGTTCTCGTCAAATTGTCTTAAAACCACACTGTCACAAACGAAATCTAGGTCTATTGTGGTGAATAAATGATTGGCTTTGGTGAGATTTTCGGGTTTAAGTCTTCGAGCTATGGAGAGATGAGGGTTATCGCTCTTTAGCATATTGGGAACGATGAGCGATTTATGAAATCGTTTCATGATATGCTTCAAGTTTTTCTTGGAATCGTTGTCTGGTGCTATGAAAAAAGCACCGTTTGGGAAAGAACCAAATTCATTTAAATGCACTTCAACGGGAGACAGCGTACTACACACTTTGCTGATTTGATTTTTGATGTTTTCAATTCCTTTATCTGTTGCTTTGAATTCGCAGATGGTAATGTGTCCCACGGAATTTTTGCTGTTGAACCAACCGACTTCGGAAGCCAATTTTTCTTTCATAGACTTCACCAAAGCAAGGATTGACTCAGGAGGATGAATGACAAGAGAATATAAGTTTTCCATAGTTGTTTATTTTAATATTATAAGTAAAATTAGTACATTTATAGTTGTGTTATTTATTTTTAGTTATATTTGTAAATGTGAGTTTTACACTTTTTTGGTTAAATTTATAGGAATTTGATTTATAGGAGTGAATTTTTTTTGAATTGCATTGTGTTTTTTTAAAATGAAACCATTTTGATGGTTTGATTTGTGATAAATTTTAATAGTTTTTAATTTTTAGATATGATTAAAAAAATACTTATTGTAGATGATCATTTTATTGTAAGATCGGGAATGTCGCTTTTGTTGGAAAATGAAATTGATGAAGTTCAAATTTTTGGGGCAAATGATTTTCAGGAAGCACTTGCAGAATGTGGTAATACTAGTTTTGATTTAGTGATACTGGACATCAATTTACCTGGCGGAAAAAAATGCTATATGGTTGATGATTTACGAGAGTTGCAAAAAGATGTGAAAATATTAATTTTTTCTGCTCATGAGGAAGATATCTATGCTTTTCGTTACATTCAGGCTGGAGCTAACGGATATTTGAATAAGTTGAGTGATAGCGATACCATTGTTAAAGCCGTAAAAACAGTTTTGGAAGAAGGGAAATATATTTCAAATGATATTTTAGATAAATTTATTGCATTTTCTCAGCATAAGAGAGAAAGTAATAATCCTTTGGAAGATCTTACTCATCGTGAATTTGAAATTGCTGAGCTACTTGTAAAAGGATATGGGAATCTTGAGATTGCCAATGAATTGGATATAAAAATGACGACAGTAAGCACCCACAAATTAAATATTTTTAAAAAAACACATATAACCAATATTATAGAATTATCTGAATTGTTTAAAAAATTTAATGTTTAACTAGTTTAAATCCGTTATTATTTCAATTCTTGAACCTTTACCTCCTTCGCTATAAAATTTTAAATCACCGTGGAGTATATGAATTAGTTCTACGATCATATGTATCCCGATTCCGCTGTTTCTTAGCATTAATTTCTCGGTAGATTGTTGATTGCTTAATTGGTTATAATATATTAAATCTTCTTCTTTAAATCCTTTACCTGTATCTTCTACAACTATATATAGCTTTTTGTTTTTAATATAACTAGATACTTTAATAACTCCCTCTTCAGTGTTTTTTATGGCATTGTCAAGAATGTTGTGCAGGATAACAGATAATATGTCTTTGTTTATTTTTGTTGTAATTTTTTTATCGA
>DATEOV010000218.1:0-10084 GCA_035273645.1 Flavobacterium sp.
TTATGTAATCAACTTTAACAAAAAAGCGAACTAAGATGAAAAATAAGATCCAAATAAATATTTCAAAAAGTCTATTAATACTTTTAGTAACATTCAACTATGCCTGCAATAACGACATTACCGAACGTAATTATCAATTTCCACAATTAAACCCAGCGAATCCGGACGAGCTTGCCGGAACATGGAAGCCCATATTATTAACCTCACCAGATGAATTTCCACTAGACGCCCCTATAGCAACAACATTACCTGCATATACTAGAGAAATAAACGAAATAAAAAGCTACCAAGCTAGTATCACCAAAGAACAACAGTCCATCATTGACTATTGGAGTGCTGGAGGAGTTTTACGTTGGAATGAAATCATGAGAACTTTGGTTGCCAAACACAATCGACCTCCTTTTCAAAACCCTGATGGAACATACCCTATTCCATCTGGAGCAAATCCATTTGCCAATCCAGAATTTCCTTTTTCAAATCCACCATATGCCGCCAGAGCTTATGCCTATGTAAGCGCCGCACAATATGACGCAATGCTTGCTACTTGGCATTACAAAAAACTTTACAATAGACCAGCACCATTTGTTGTGGATGCAACTTTACCTGTTTTAATTCCAAAAAGCAATTTGCCTTCTTATCCATGCGAAGATGCTGTTTTGGCAGGAGTTACCGTTGAATTATTAAAGCTATTATTCCCAACCGAAATTGCTTTCATTCAAGAAAAAGCTGAAGAAGAGAAACTATATAGAATTATCAGTGGTGCCAATGTACGTAGCGATGTTGATGCTGGAACAAGTTTAGGAAGAAAAATAGCTACCAAATATATTGCACGAGCTTCAACAGACGGAGCTGGAGCTGCCGTAGGTAATAAAGACTTATGGACCTTACTTGAAACACAAACTGCAGCGACAGGTGAAACTCCATGGAAATCACTAGAAACACCAGCTAGACCTCCAATGCTTCCTATGTTTGGAAAAGTAAAATCTTTCCTGATGACTCCTGAAATGGTTGTAGCGAGCCGTCCAGTACCGCCTCCCTCCACAAAATCTGAACAATTTGCAAAAGAATTAGCGGAGATAAAAGCATTCAGCGAAGACAATTCCAAAAAGCATCAAAAAATTGTTACTTTCTGGGCCGATGGTGTTGGAACTTATACTCCTCCAGGACACTGGAATGCCATTGCAGCTGAAGCGTTTGTAGAACAAAACTATAGCGAAGTAAGATGGGCTAGAAACATGGCCTTATTGAATATTTCCATGATGGATGCCGCAACAAGTTGCTGGGACGCCAAAACTTATTATTTTAATCCGAGACCGACTCAAATGGATTCATCGATAAAAACAACAACTGGTATTCCTAATTTTCCAGCCTATGTATCAGGACACTCTACTTTTAGTGGTGCTGCAAGTACTGTTTTGTCCCACATTTTACCCGCTAAAACAGAGAGCTTCAAGGCTATGGCAAAAGAAGCCTCCGATTCTAGATTATTTGGAGCTATACATTACAGAAGTGATTGCGAAAAAGGTTTGATTCTTGGTGAAACAGTTGGTAACTTTGCAGTATCCAGAGCCAAAACAGATGGAGCCGAATAATTTAATTTATTGAACACAATATATTATTTAGTTACACAGTCTTAGATGGATAAAATTATGAGTCTTTAATTGACTGAACACTTTTAAAGCATGTTTTATTTAGTTAATAGTTTGGTTACTATGTTTAAAAACAAATTCTAAGGCTGGTAACTATTTAAAGTTACTTTTTAAAATAAAATTGAATTAATAACTTAAGGAATTTACTTCAATAAAACATATTTTAATTCGCACAAAACATTAAAAATTAGTGAAATAATTTCAATAAAAACTCAACATAATATTTGATACTTTTTTTACCAATTGATTCTAAACCAATTAAAAAAAGGGCATCTAATATTTAATAAAAGTTAATTCCAAACTGTTTCTAGAAAAATGAAAATACAATAAATAAATTGTATGTTTGTTTTTCAAGAAACAGTTTTTTTTAATTAGATTTTAAAATCTGGAGTTACTATTATGAAAAACGCCACACTCAAACAAATCGCTGACCAGCTAGGCATTTCCATCACTACTGTTTCAAAATCGATTAAAAACTATCCAGATGTAAGTCCAGCAACAAAGAAAAAGGTTGTTGACTTGGCCACCTCTTTGAATTATACTCCAAATAGCTTTGCCGTAAACCTTAGAACCAAAGAATCTAAAACCATAGGTGTTATAATACCAACTGTTGATTATCATTTTTTTTCTAAAGTCTTTCAAGGTGTATTGGAAGAAGCCGAGAAAAGAAATTATTTAGTTATCATTTTAAGGTCTAATGAAAAATTAGAATTAGAAAAGAAACAACTAGAATTATTATTAAGCAAAAGGGTAGATGGAATTATCATTTCACTTTCCAATGAAACGGGTGAATTCGATCATATAAAAAACATACTGGCCCAAAAAATTCCTTTAGTCCTTTTTGATAAAATTGCCAAATTGGTTAATTGCTCCAAAGTAACCATAAACGACAGAAAAGCGGCTTATGATGCAACTTCGTATCTAATTAAAAAAGGTCGCAAAAAAATAGCCCATTTTCGCGGGTCCTATATGCCTCAAAATTCAATTGATCGTTTTTTAGGATACAAGAAAGCATTGGAAGACCACAATATTACTTATGACCCATCCTTAATTTATGTGTGTGACAACAACACAGACTTAGAAGATGGTTATGCAAATGCGATAAAAGCCATTGCAGAACACCCTCATCTGGATGGAATTTTTACAGTAACCGATATGGTTGCCGTTGGTGTTCTCAAATACTTAAATGAAGTAGGCATTCTAATGCCAAAACAAATTGCCATTGTCGGATTTTGTAATTCATTTGTTACCGAAGTAACAACTCCAAAGCTTTCAACAGTTGACCAACCAGGATTTGAGATCGGTAGAGTAGCTGCATCGATTTTATTTGATGAAATCAATTCAAAAAAGAGAAATGAACCCATTATTTTTCAATCCATAGAATTAGGAACATCTATTCTAGAAAGAGAATCTACTTAATTGATTATTGAATTATAATTAATATATTGCAGAAGCATTTTTTTACTCAAAACAATAATTCCAAACTTAATTTAGCCTCGATTTGAACTATGAAGGACATTACTCTCAAAGAAATAGCGACTACTTTAGGAATTTCAATCACTACCGTTTCAAAAGCTTTAAAAAACTACCCAGATGTAAGCGCCAAAACCAAACAGGCGGTAATTGACCTTGCCCAAAATTTACATTACACCCCTAATAGCTTTGCAGTAAACTTACGAACGAAAGAATCCAAAACCATAGGTTTGATTATTCCAGAGGTAATGCATCATTTTTTTTCAAATGTAATTAATGCCATTATAGACGAAGCTGAAAAAAATGGCTATTTGGTTATCATTCTACAATCCAATGAATCTATTGATTTAGAAAGAAAGCAAGTGGATTTATTAATCAACAAAAGAGTCGATGGCATCTTGATGTCTTTGTCCAACGAAAGCAATTATGATGACCACATACAGCAGATCATAAATAGAAAAATTCCTTTTGTAATGTTTGACAAGATAACCAAGTTGGCTTCTTGTTCTAAAGTTATTATAGATGACCAAAAAGCCGGTTTTAAAGCTGTTCAACATTTAATAGATATCGGATGCAAAAAAATAGCACATATTCGTGGACCGCTTAATCCGCAAAATTCCATTGACCGTTTTATTGGATACAAAAAAGCATTAGAAAAAAACAACATTCCATACGATTCAAACCTTGTTTATACTTGTGATAAAGTATCATTTCAAGAAGGTTATGATTTTACTGCACAAATAATAAAAGATCATCCAGATGTAGACGGTATCTTCATTATCACTGATTTAGCCGCTTCAGGTGTTATATCATATTGTAACGAAAATCAAATTAAAATACCTCACCAAATTGCTGTAATTGGTTTTAGCAATTGGTTTATGTCTCAAGTAATTTCACCAAAGTTAAGTTCGGTTGACCAACCAAGTCATGAAATGGGAGTTGCATCATTTAATTTATTATTGGAAGAAATGAATGCCCATAGAGATGAAATTCCTTTTACACCGAGAACCATAGAGTTAGAAACTGATATTATCATACGAGAATCAACTATTAGATAATTACTTTTTATCACTTTATAAATTTACATTTGGTTTAGGTATGGAATTCAAACCCGCAACTCTTAATAAATAGAAATTTTATCCTCTAAATCAAATCATGAAATTTAAAATTAAAAACAATTGAACTTATTTCAAAAGAAAGTCTAATCGAATAATCACATAAAAAATCCCTTCCTTCTGAAATCTTCAGAAAGAAGGGATATTCTATTAATATCTTAATCAACTATTTGTGCATCGAAACAATAATAAATTCGCTTCGTCTATTGGCTTGATGCTCTTCTTCCGTACATTTCACCCCATCAGAACAATGGTTTACCAACTGAGACTCTCCGTAACCATTCCCTATTAATCGAACTGAATTAACACCGTTTTTCACTAACCAATCCACCGTGGCTTTAGCTCTCTTATCTGATAATTTATCATTGTACTTAGCTGTTTGACGGCTATCAGTATGCGAGCGAACTTCGATTTTCATCTCTGGGTATTGTTGCATCACCTCCAATACTTTGGCCAATTCATAAGTAGCATCTTTACGTATGGACGATTGATTCAAATCAAAATAAACAATTGGAATATTCAATGTTTTGGCAAGATCAGTTCCAACTCCTACTGGTTTTATCCGTCGCTCTAGCACAACTGGAAGGTCTTTACTTCCAGAGAAAGTTTTGCTTGTTACAGAAACTTCATTAGTCTGATACTCCTCTTTCTCTCCTCTTACATGATAAGTTTTACTACAATCGACTGGAAAACTATAACGCCCTTGTTCATCGGTTTGAACCACTTGCAGTTGTTTGAAATTAGCATCAAATAAACTCATCTGAGCATTAACCAAAATTTGACCTGAATCCAAATCGGTTACCAAGCCAGAAAGTGTTTGTTCACAAGTCAGTTTTTTGTTCTCTACAAATCGGTAAATATCATCGTATCCTTTTCCGCCTTCTCTATTTGAGGTAAAAAATCCGTTTCTATTTTTGCTATTGATTAAAAAAGCAAAATCATCTTGCTTACTATTAATCGGCTCACCTACATTTTGTATATCATAAAAACTATTGTCTGTTCTGGTTCTAGCGACAAAAATATCCAAACCACCTAAACCTGGTCTTCCGTCTGAAGCGAAATACAACTCGTTATCTTTAGATACAAAAGGAAAGGTTTCTCTTCCTTCTGTATTGACTTCAGGGCCAAGATTCTCAGGAACTCCATAACTGCCATCGTCATTTATTTTGACTCTGAACAAATCCGATTGCCCTAATGTCCCGGACATATCCGAAGCAAAATACAACATTTTTTCGTCTACGCTCAAAGCAGGATGGGCTACACTATATTCGCTACTATTGAATGGCAATTCAGTCACATTATCCCATTGATCATCTTTACCGAGTGTAGCTTTGTATAATTTTAACAAAGTGTTTTTATTGGCATCTCTACCTCTTTTGCCTTCCAAAAAATTGTTTCGGGTAAAATACATCGTTTTACCGTCTTGTGTAAATATAGGAGTCGATTCATTGAACTTGGAATTGATTTTGCGTTCGAAGCGTTCTGGTTTCCCCATTTCTCCATCGGGTTTAATCTCTGACCAATATAGATTGGTAAACGATTTATTGGTCCATTTAAATACATTCTTAGCAACTCCACCCGTATCTCTGGCAGATGCAAATACTAGTTTGCTTCCCAAAAACGAACTACCATAATCTGAAAATGCCGAGTTTACCCCTGCATCAACTACTTGAAAGCGATCCGAATTGGCTTTAATCTCTTCAAGGTAATTCTTATTATCTTTGAACAGCACCCCTCGTTTATCCTCAACTTTTTTTAGGTTAAACTGATTCAACATCTGGTCAGCTTTAGCATAATCACCTTTAGATTTCAAAGTCTGTGAATAACGATAAAAATACTCCGGCTCTTGATTAGGGTATAAAGAAAAAAGTTTATCGTACCACTTTAAAGCCTGTGAAAATTCAGCTTTAAAGTAATAAGAATTCCCTAATTTTTGAAACATTTTCTCGTCTTGATACCCTTTTATTGCAACTTTTTCATAATTATCTATTGCATCTACATAGGCAAAATGATCATAATTTTTTTCGGCTCTTGCTACTGTTGCTTTTTGTGCATATCCCTGTAAAATGAAAACACTCAAGAACAGACTGTATAGTAAATTTTTAATTTTCATAAGTGTCAATTTTAGAAGAATCTTGGAGAGATAATTTTGTCATATTTATTAAACAATTCGTATCGTAAAAAGATTTCGTGGGAACCAGAATTATATTTTGCGAATTCAGTGGTATCAAAATCATAACTATATCCAATAAACCATGAATCGGTAGCTTGAAATCCTACCATGACACTCATGGCTGCATCCCATCTATATGCCAATCCAGCAACAAATTTTTCATTCATCATAAAATTAGCCGAAACATCCACTTGTAAAGGGGCTCCCTGAACATATTTGGTTTCCATAGTGGGTTTCAATTTCAAACTTGGACTCAAATTAAAAACATATCCAGCTATCAAATAATAGTTGATTTTCTCTGTAGCGATATGGTTTGTAGAATTCGAGTTTGCTGATTTATCAAAATGTTCTGTTTCAATCAAGTTTGGCGCCGATAATCCGATGTAGCTATTATCCGAATGTAAATAAAATCCAACTCCAATATTTGGAGAAAATTCATTATCGATGTCTTCTTGGTACATATTTGGGTCGCCGGGCTGATATGTAAGCTTACTGAAATCTACACTTAACAAATTGGCACTGGCTTTTAATCCAAAGGATATTTTATACTTCTCCGACGCAGGTATTGTATATGAAAAATCCGCAGCGATATTGTTCTCTGTAGAAATTCCAATTTTATCGTTTACAATTGACAACCCCAATCCTAATTTACTTTCGTTTATGGGAGTATTAATAGAAAATGTATTCGTTACAGGAGCTCCATCAACTCCTACCCATTGGTTTCGGTGCAAAGCAAAAATACTCATTGCTTGTCTGGATCCCGCATAAGCCGGATTCACCACTACAGTATTGTACATATATTGGGTATACTGGGTGTCTTGTTGCGCTGAACTGACAATAGTAAAAAGCAATACTACCAACCCGATTATTCTTGTTTTCATGTGTTGTTTTTTATTCATAATACTTGGGCTCATATAACTATTTTCTATTCAAATACAAATAACCTGATTTCTCAAAAGCATTGGAATTACTGTCCTTGTATTTCAGTATATAAAAATAGGTACCAGCAGGTAATTCTTGTGATTTTTCAACAGTAACTCTGCCCTCAGAAACACCTCTAAACACTATGTCATCATTGTTATAATGTTCGCGTTCAAACACTAAAACCCCCCAACGATTAAAAATCTCTATCGAATTGTCCGAATAACATTCTAAACCTTGAATAACCAATTTATCATATTTATCACTTCCATCCGGTGTTACAGCGTTGTACACTTTAATTTCACATCCTGAAAGTGACAATACGGTAGGATTGTCATTGTCTATATTTTCATAATCCGACTTATCCTCAACTATTCGACCATTTGGACTAGTCCCATAAATAGTAGCCTGATTAGAAATGGATCCTATATTAATATCCATTTGCTTAATTATATAAATCCCTTGGAAATGAGTCGCATTAGTTTCTCCTACAGCCAATGTTAATGGAATTCCTGTCATTGTAACCCCAGGCAATGGATCTACTATCGTTATGTTTGTTAATGGAACATTTCCTTTATTTGTCACTTCAAAACTATATGTAATAGTTTCTCCTGCCTGAGCATAACCATCAGCATTCTCATCATTGAAATTGGCTTTTTTTACCAATGCAATACTTGGACTAGAAACAAATACAGTTATCGTGGCTGTACTACAATTACTAGAGTTAGCTTTTTCACAAATGCTATAAGTCAAAGTATAAGTACCCCCTGGAATATTGGACAAAGTATTTAACAATCCAGTTGTTGTCATTGTAAAATTCGCTCTCGGAGCAAAAACCAAATCTACATCTGACAGATTTATGGGTAACCCATTAAAAGTATCATTCGTTATTGCATTAAAAATTCCACTTAATGGTATTGCCCCATCTATAGTTCCTGCATCATCGTTATTTGCACATATTGCAGATGTCTTGCTGAACGGCATTGATGCTACAGAAATACAGTTACCGTTGTTCGAAGTAACCGTATAAGGTGTGCCAAATATCATACCGCTTATTAAGCCTGTCGCATCTACTGTCGGACCTGCCGGACTGAAAACATAGGTATTCGATGTATTATAATTACTGATGGTACTTGTCCCTGCCGCTGAACAGGTTGAAGCTACTGAAACAATAACCGGAACCGGTGTGGTTGATAGTACTGCCGCATTGCTGAATGAAGTCGATGCCGCAGAAGTACAACTACCGTTTCTAGATGTTACTGTATAAGACGTACCCAACACCATACCGCTTACCAGGCCTGAAGCACCAACCATTGGGCCGCTCGGACTGAAATCATAAGTGTTTGATGAATTGTAATTACTGATTGTGCTAGTACCTGAGGCCGAACAGTTCGGAACTACTGAGGTTATGATCGCAGCAACTGGCAGCGTATTATCAAGCGTGGTGGTTGCACTTTCGGTATCGGTACAGCCATTCGCGCCCGTGGCGGTTACCGTAAAGGTGCCCGCTGTACTTACGTTGATCGATGCGGTGGTTGCTCCAGTTGACCATAAGTAGCTCGCTCCGCCGCTCGCCGTTAAGGTCGTGGTCGGTACGGTACAGCTTAAGGCAAGACCGTTGGTATTGCTGATCGCAGCAACTGGCAATGCTTTGACAATGATATTACTTACAACTTCTGAATTTGTATAATTACTATTATTAGGATCCTGTACTGTCACAATATAGGAATACTGTGATCCAGAAGCAGATAAAGAGCTTATAGAGATACTAGAATTTGAAGTGGAGAAGGTTTGTTGAGCCAGAGTAGTACCCGTTCCTGTCCATTTATAAAGGGCACCTGTGGAACCTGGCCCAGTTGCAATGGCCGATAGAATCAATGGTGAGCCTTCACAAACAGGCGCAGGTGAGGTTGGTGTAACATTAATTGTCCCGCTTGAATTATTGATTTCAGCAAATGACCTCTCCCCACCATTACCACCATTACAACTAGCATATATGATCGTTCCAATCATTAATTTTTCCTGAGAGTTACAAGGAGGGGAATTATCTATTTTTCCTCCGGAAGCAAGTGAAATTACGGCATCCGACGGTAACGCTAACACAAAATCCCCGGCATAATCTAAAACAGCATCATTCTCAATACTAATTGATTTCGTTTTTAGACTAAAACTCCCCCCAACAATAAATTTGGAGGATAATCCTGAAATTACAAGACTACTAAAATTATTTGGAGTACTTATATTTAGTGTAACATCATCTCCATTCTGAATGGTGACCTTATTCGTTCCAACATTTTGACCCGGATATGAACTTGCGGCTCCCCAACTTGAACCATTATAATATTGCCAAGTTCCCAAAATTGTCCAGTTTCCTGATGCAACAGACCTGTAATCACCAGCAACATCCTGTCCAAATGTTGTTTGACTAATCCCGATAAGCATCAAGGTAATACTAATCAGTTGTATCTTTTTTCCAAGTTTGGTTCGTAATTCAAGTAAAATTTTTTTCATAGTAATAAATTTTCAAAGCCTAAAGAAAAGACTAGCGTTTTATTATCATATTAAGTTTGATGATCAGAACGTTAACATTCAGATGGTATAGCAAAACTTATAATAAGCATTAATATTATTTGATTTAAAGCAATTATATAAACAGAAAATTCCATTAACACATATTGCATAAACAAATGTATTTTTCAGAATAAAATTGTTTTTATGCAAACAATTAAGAAGTAAAAATCTATTAAAGAGTG
>DATEOV010000219.1:0-2846 GCA_035273645.1 Flavobacterium sp.
GCCAGTTGTCTCACTTCTCTCAACTTAGATGAGAAGTAGTATTCTTCAATGATATCGAGACGTTTTGCTGTTGTAATCATTTTTTTACGATTTAGGCTTTAGGCTATATGCTTTAGGCTTTTTTTATTTTTTGACTTTTGATTTTCGACTTTTTGACTTTTTGACTAATTACGGTTTGGTGTTTTTATATTCTCCCAATACTTTAAAAAATTCGGCCATTATTGTTAGCAATTTTTTGGCTTTGGCGAAATCTTCGTATTTATCGAAAGTCACATCTACGAAAAATGAATATTTCCAAGGTGTTTCAATTTTTGGCAATGATTGTATTTTGGTTAAATTCAATTTACAATCACTCATTACATTCAATACTGCTGCAAGGCTTCCTCTTTTATGATCCAATTCAAATTTAATCGAAGCTCTGCTGATTTCATTTTCGTCTGCAAATTCTTTTTCCTTTTTAATAATGACAAAACGAGTCATATTATTGTTTATCGTTTGAATTTCTGGTGCCAGAATTTCCAAATCATACATTTCAGAAGCTGTTTTGCTGGCAATTGCTGCAATTCCTGTTAACTGTTTTTCGTGAATCCTTCTAGCGGTTTCGGCAGTATCCTTGTCTTCAACTAATTTTATGTTTGGGTATTTTTTCAAGAACTCCATACATTGCAATAAAGCCATCGGGTGAGAATGCACTTCTTGAATATCTTCTATTTTTTGTCCTTTCAGCGCCATTAAATTTTGATGAATATCCAAATAATGTTCACCTATAATATGCAGATTGTTTTTGTCAATTAATGCATAATTTGGAATAATAGGCCCAGCAATAGAATTCTCTATAGCCATTACTGCCTGATCTGATTTCCCCGTCAGTAAACTAGCTACCAATTCCTCAAAAGACAGACATTCGTCCACTTCGATGTTTTGATAAAAATAGTCTTGGGCCACTTGATGGTGGAAAGATCCTTTAATTCCTTGTATTGCAATTTTCGTTCTCATTGGGTCAAAAAAAAATCCTGATTTTCATCAGGATTGTATATTAGTTTTATTTGTTTTTTGTTCTTCAAATAACCATAGCACAATCCCTTACTTCCTAAAGAAGAAATAAAAAGAGTTGCTAAAATAAAAACGGTTATTAGACATGATGTGCTTTGTTATTCAATTATTTATTGCAAATGTAAGACATATTTTGAGTCAGCCAAAATAAAAATAATCTTTTATGTAACAAAAAAAGATTCGTTTGTTAAAAGGGATTTTAATTCATTATTCCATAAAAAAGAAGCTTTTTAAATGCATAAAATTATTGATTTCAAAACTATCAAACAGGCTACCACTCTTACTTCCTGCAAAAAAAATGCTTTTAAGCCCTTTTCTTTTGGATGTTGATAAAAAAAAGACTCGTTTCTGTGTTAATTCAAAGATGTTTTATGATTGAAAGCCCACACGAGCTTTGCGAACTGACGTAGTAAAATATTTTTACATCATTAAGTGTTGCTTTGGGAAATCCATTTCTTGCCTTCGGAGATTCTGGTGACTACCATTGAACAGACCAAATCGCCATTAGCGTTCAATAAAGTTGCAATTGGGTCGACCAAAGTTCCAATAATCATTGCTGCCGGTAAGGCTTGCTCCATTGGAAAACCATAGACAGTTATGGCGAGGATTTCTCCTATATAACCTCCGTTTGGAATGCCGCCTTCGACTACAGACACTATTATGGTGATCCCGATTGCGGTTAATAAAGTATAAGGATCCGTAAAATCCTTTCCGAATAAGGCAAAAATTACGGCGATTTTGACAATAGAGGACATACTCGAACCGTCTTTGTGTAAGGGTGCTCCAAGTGGAATTACGAGATTTCGAATGTGACTCGGAATGTTCATTTGCTCCGCAGCCTCGAGATTAGCTGGGATGGTTGCAATACTACTGCAAGTTCCCACTGCTGTCAATGCTGGTGTGATATTGTTTTTCCAAAATATTTTAAGCCCTAGATTTCCTCCAGCGAAAAAAGCATACAAACTAAAAAATACAATAAAGTAAAAAGTACAAACGGCATAATATAGTGCTAATGGCTTGGCATATGCTCCAAACAATTGTGGTCCGAAGATACCGACTTGATATGCAAAATAAGCTCCAAGACCTATTGGTGCCGCTTTCATAATAAGATGCAGTAATTGTTTCATCACTTCGTTTCCAGAATTAAGGAATCTTGCAAAATCTTTTCCTTTTTCGCCTGCCCGCAAAGTTGAGAAACCGATTAGAAAAGAAAACAATATAAGTGCCAGCATATTTTTTCGGGACAATATCTCATAGAAATCATTGACTGTTAACAATTGTGTGATTTGGGAACCGGTGCTACTTTCCTGAATGGTTTCTAATGCAGTTTTTGAAATTACTACGCCTTGATGAATCGGGAAAATCAACACACCGATAATCATTATAATTGCTGAAATAATTACAGTTGTTAGAAATACTCCTAAAACTATCCCGAAAAGCTTTCCGAGTTTTTCAGATTTTTGCAAATTGGCAATTGAGGAAGCAATGGTAAAAAATACTAGCGGTATGATTGCCGTAAAAAGTAAATTCAGGAATATATCCCCTAATGGTTTTATGACTTCTACCCCATTCCCAAAAACCAGACCTAAAATACTACCAACGATTATTCCGCCAAGTAGTAAAAGAATACTACTATAATTTTTTAAGAAACTGCCTGATTGATTATTTCCCATATTGAATTAGTTTAATTGTAAATATATAAATCTTAATGATAAAGCCACCATTTGTGACCAACCTTTGTCAAAGTTCAAAACTTTGACAAAGGTTAAAAGGTCATTGTTGGACAAAAACAA
>DATEOV010000220.1:0-2502 GCA_035273645.1 Flavobacterium sp.
GTTTTTTATTGGTTTGGAATATTGTTGAAGCAATAGCAAAAGGAATTTTGAACTTTCGTCTTTTTCCTGAAGGTAAAATGGCAAGTTACATCACTCAATTTTTCCCTTTGGAAGCAATGTCCAATTTAATATTGGAACCCTTTTCCAGATTATCACTCATTAAATCGATTGGCGACCAAATGGGCGTTGAAAACCTAAAAGATTACAGTGTTCCTTTTTCGGCTATTGTAATCGTTTTGTGTTGGACCATTATCTTTTTATTCCTATCATATAGAATATTAAAAAACAGAGATTTGTAGTATATTTGTTTCTATGAAATCTGCAAAGTTACTAGTACAAGTTATTCTTTTGTTTAGCTTAGGTATTGCAAATGCCCAAGTCATAACTGTAGATGATACCAAAACTGCCCAACAACTGGTTGAGAATGTCTTGGTAAAAAGCACTTGTGCCAATGTTATAAGCTCCAGTGCAACGGGAGACACGTTTACGGCTGGTCAAAAAAGTTATGGCTATTTCAATGCCGTCACTAGTAATTTCCCGATTAAAGAAGGTGTTATATTATCTACCTCAACCAGTAAAGAAGCAATAGGTCCTTACACAAACGACGGAGGTGACGGGAATAATTCATGGCTTGGAGATTCCGATCTTGATCAAACATTGGGAATCACCAGTATTAACGCCACAGTACTCGAATTTGATTTTGTTCCTCTAACCACTTCCATAAGTTTCAATTATATTTTTGCATCCAATGAATACCAATTATATTTTCCCTGTCAATACTCAGATGCATTTGCCTTTCTGATCAAGGAAAAAGGAAGTACAGATAACTATAAAAATATTGCAGTATTACCTGGAACCACAACTCCAGTATCTTCCAAAAATGTCCATCCTACCATAAATGATTATACTGATAATCAAAACACAGTACATGAAGGCTGTTCAGCAATGAACGAACCCTATATTAATTCTAACTATTATTTCAATAATAATGAAAACTTATCAAGTCCAGTTAATTATAGTGGTCAAACTATAAAACTAAATGCCCATGCCGATGTAATTATAGGTAAAACATATCATATCAAATTAGTAATTGCCGATGATAATTCCGTATTATATGACTCTGCCGTTTTTCTTGAAGCGGGAAGTTTTTCAGCAGATATCGACTTAGGTCCAGATCGTACTGCTGCAACCAATAATCCTTTGTGTTACGGAGAAAGCTTTACGATTGACACTAAACTCCCTACAACTTATTTTTACGAATGGTTTAAAGATGGTTCAACAACTGCAATTCCAAACGAAGCAAAACCTACTCTTACTGTTACTGATGCAGGCACTTATAAAGTAAAAGTCCTTTTATCTCCGGCAACTTGTACAGCCGAAGATGAAATAAAAATAGAATACAACCCTCAAATCGTTTTAAAAAATACAACCCTTTATCAATGTGATGATAACGGGGATGGTATTTCAGTATTCGATTTAACCAAAGTAGATAACATCATTAAAAACAACGATTCAAATCTGACAAAATTAGCCTATTATAAAACATTGGCTGATGCCCAAAACGAAACTAATCCAGTACAGAATACAACTACCTATATTAATTCGGTCCCAAATGAGATTCTTACTGCTCGAGTAAGCAATGACTATGGTTGCACTAATTATGCCCAGTTGATTTTATCAATATCCAATAAACCCATCTCCCAACAAAACCCAATAGAAAGTTGTGATGTAGATGGATTACTGGACGGAATATCTCAATTTGATTTGAATGCCAAAGTAACACCACAAGTGATTAGTGGATTAGTAGCTCCTGGCTTGACCGTTGAATATTACCTGAATCAAACCGATGCCATTGCGCAAAAAAATCAATTACCAAATCTTTTCACCAATACAATTCCGAATCAACAAATAATTTATGCTCGAATTGTTAATGGTCCAGATTGTTATAAAATCACTCCCGAAACACTTGTAGTAAATACTTTTGATCCACCCAATTTCCAGGACGAAACAACTGGGTTATGTGATGGATCCAATAAAGATTTGACTGTTGATAGCGGATTTTCCAGTTATTTATGGAGTAACGGAGACACGAGCAATACAACAAATGTAACGTCTTCTGGTGAATACACCGTAACAGTAACAAACTCAGAAGGGTGCCAAAAAACAAAAAAATACATTGTTAAGCCTTCTGGCATTGGAATTATCACTAAAGTAACCGTTTCAGATTTTGCTGGATCCGAGAACTCCGTTTCTATTTCGTATTCTGGTAATGGAAATTATGAATTTTCGCTAGACGGTAATTTTTACCAAGACAGTCCCGTTTTTAATGGCCTCAGTGCAGGAATCTACTTAGCAACTGTGAGAGACAAAAACGGTTGTGGAACTTCTGCACCTTACAAAGTCTATGTACTTGATTACCCTCGTTTCTTTACCACTCATAATGATGGATTTAATGATACTTGGAAAATTAAAAATCTGGATGCCTTGCCAAAATCAACCATA
>DATEOV010000221.1:0-2794 GCA_035273645.1 Flavobacterium sp.
TTAGGATATTATTTCGGTGCATTTTATGACAAATCTTTTGACAGCAATAAGCGAAAAAAAATATTTAACTCTATAGGAGGAATTGCTATTGTGGTTTTTATTTTATTAAGATTGACAAATCTCTATGGAGACCCAAAGGAATTTATACACTATAGCACTTTATCCCAAGACCTAATTTCTTTTTTTAATCCAAGTAAATATCCACCGTCACTTTTGTATATATTGATGACTTTGGGAGGGGCTTTTTTGTTTTTGGCAAACACCGAAAAACTCAAAGGGAAGATTGTAGACTTCTTTTCCACTTTCGGGAGAGTTCCTTTTTTTTACTACATTTTGCATCTTTACTTTATTCATATCATAGCAATGATTTTTGCTGAACTATCTGGTTTTGGTTGGCAAAAATTCATTTTCTCTACCTGGATAGGATTTGAGCCCAATATGAAAGGCTATGGTTTTAGTCTTTGGGTGGTTTATCTAGTTTGGATTGGAATTGTTCTGATGCTCTATCCATTATGTAAAAAGTTTGATGAGTATAAACAAATAAACAGGGAAAAATGGTGGTTGAGTTATTTGTGAAAATAATTTATTAATCAATAAATAAATGAATAGAATAATATGAATCCTAAAGTTGATTTTTATTTTGATAAAACCTCAAAATGGCAACCAGCATTGGAGCAATTAAGAAGAATTGCTCTGGATTGTCAGCTAATAGAAGAGCTGAAATGGGGTACTCCTTGCTACACTTTTCAAGGAAAGAACATCGTTTTAATACACGATTTTAAAGAATACTGTGCTTTTTTGTTTTTCAAAGGAGCTTTGTTAAGTAATGCTGATGGTATTTTAATTCAGCAATCAAAGAATGTGCAGGTAGCGAGACAGATTCGGTTCACCAATGTTGAGGAAATAGTGGAGATGCAGGCCATTTTGAAAGCTCATATTTATGAAGCTATTGAAGTGGAAAAAGCTGGTTTGGAAGTTAAATTCAAAAAAACGGAAGAATTCATTCTTGTCGAAGAATTCCAAAAGAAATTGGATGAGATACCTGATTTGAAAAAAGCCTTCGAAGCTTTGACTCCAGGACGACAAAGAGCCTATATGCTTCATTTTTCTTCACCAAAACAATCCAAGACCAGAGAGTCAAGGGTTGAAAAAAGTATGCCACAAATTCTTGAAGGTAAAGGGTTGAATGATTAGTATATTTGTAAAGAAAAATAAAATAATAACATGATGAAGTTTCATGTTTTATTTTGTGTTTATACCGTAACAATACTTTTGATTTTTACGACTTTAAAACTTTTGACTTACTTATGTCTGAAATATTTAAAAAGCATTTAGAAAAATTCATCGAAATAGATGAGAGGGAGTTTTCTGATGTATTGACTTTTTTTCAGATAAAAAAGGTTAAGAAGAAAGAGAACTTGCTTATTGAAGGACAGATCTGTAAATCACATTATTTTGTACTGAATGGTTGTCTGCGTAAATTTTTCATTAATGAAAAAGGCATGGAGCAAACCACAGAATTTGCAATAGAAAATTGGTGGATGACAGACAACTTTGCCTACGAGCGAGGTCTGTCAACAGAATTTTATATTCAAGCGGTTGAAAATTCAGAGATTTTAGTAATTGATAGTGATGCACAAGAAAAGCTGTTAGTTGAATTCCCAAAAATGGAACGCTATTTTAGATTCATCTACCAAAGGGCTTACGCAGCTACACAAATGCGAATAAAATATCTGTATGATTTTTCCAAAGAAGAATTCTACGATCATCTTTGCAAGGGACATCCTGAATTTGTGCAACGGATTCCACAATATTTGATTGCTTCTTTTTTAGGTTTTACACCAGAATATTTAAGCGAAATCAGAAATAAAAAGCGTTCTTAAACCAGTTTAAGTTTTTTACATTATCTATTCCTGAAATTTGTCCTGTTAATTTAAAGCAAACAAATAAAATGGAAAAGAGAATAAACATCAACGAAATAGAACCTCAAGCTTATAAAGCAATGTATGCTTTGGAAGGTTATTTGGCAACATCTCAATTGTCAAAAATAAATAAAGAATTAATAAAAATTAGAACATCCCAAATTAATGGATGTGCGTTTTGTATCGATATGCATACAAAAGACGCTCTAAAATATGGTGAAACCACTCAACGTATTTTTTTACTGAATGCTTGGCGTGAAACTAATTTATTTAATGAAGAAGAAAAAGTGATTTTGGCTATTACCGAAGAAATCACTTTGATTCATAATCATGGTTTATCTGATGAAACGTATAAAAAAGCGGAACAGTTTTTTGACAAAAATACTATCGCACAGATTATAATGGCTGTCGTAACTATAAATGCATGGAACAGAATTGCCGTGAGTACACAGTTGGAACCAGGAAAATAAAACGGTCGTTTACAACGGAATTACAGAAAAGCGTAAGAGTCAAGAACTTTTGCGCTTTTTTTATGATTAAAGTCTAAGTTGCACAAAGTTTCTAGCTGTAATATTGATTCGATTTTACTCCTTATTTTTAAGTTAAAAGACTTCTATTCTTTTAAAAATTCTTTATTTTTGGTGAATGAAACTACTGGCAAGCGTCTTTTTGTTATTTCCAATATTATTGTTTTCTCAATCTTTTGAAAAAGGAGAAAAATTGTTCGTTGATGGAAAATTCGATCAAGCGCAACCTATTCTCGAAAATTACTTAAAAACCAATCCGTCAAATCTTAAAGCGATAGAATATTTAGGAGATATTTCTGGATACAATAAGTCTTGGGATAAAGCGATTACTTATTATAAAAAACT
>DATEOV010000222.1:0-5472 GCA_035273645.1 Flavobacterium sp.
TGAAGTTGCTGCTACTTTTTCGTCTGAATTTCTGCCTTCCATTACTAACGGCATCCATTTCTGCAATTCAGAAAAATCAGTGCTAAAAATCATTTCGGCAAAAAGAGGATTTGACTGTAATGCCTTAAATCTATTTTTCAGAAATTCAACATTTTTGTCGCCCCAAACAAAACTTATGTGAGGAATACTTTTAATAAAATCTTCTGGAGATGTAAGTTTTCCGTCTTTGACCAAATAAGACCAAAACTGTCTGGAAACTTCAAATTGTTCAGCAATACTAATCGCTTTATTAGGATTTATTGTCCCATCAGCACTTTCAGGAGTATAATTAAGCTCACAAAAAGCGGAATGTCCTGTTCCTGCATTATTCCATGCATCAGAACTTTCTGCAGCTGCAACATCTAATCTTTCGTAAATATCAATCTTTAAGTCAGGCTGTAATTCTTTTAAAATTAAACCTAGAGTAGCACTCATAATCCCAGCTCCAATTAGAACTACATCAGAATTGGATCGTATTGTTGTATCGGACATTTTTGTGTGTTTTTAAGAAGTTGCAAAAATAGTTCTAAAAATCACAAAAAAAAATTATTTTTTGGTTACAAAACGCCAAAAAAACATAACAGTTTGTTAAATTAAGAAAGTTATTTTCGATTCAAATAATCTTGAAGCATGATAGTGGCCGAAATTTCATCAATAAGGGCCTTATTTTGACGCTGTTTTTTATTGAGTCCGCTATCAATCATTGTTTGGAAAGCCATTTTGGAAGTAAAACGTTCATCGACGCGAATGACCTTCATATCCGGAAAATGATTGGTAAAATGAGTTACAAATCCTTTAATTATGGATGCACTTTCAGAAGGTTCTCCGTTCATCTGTTTCGGTTCGCCAATAAGTACTGCTTCTACTTTTTCTTTAGCGAAATAATCTTTCAAAAAAGCAATTGCAGTTGGGGAGGGAATCGTAGTTAGACCTGAAGCGATAATTTGTAATTCGTCGGTAACAGCAATTCCTGTTCGTTTTTGTCCGTAATCTATGGAGAGTATTCTTGGCATTTTATTTTTTATCAAAGGTAACTATTTTAATTTTCCAATTCTGAACAACAATGGAAAAGTCACTTTCTTATCATTATTTTGCCAAGAAACCTTCAATTCTTCCCTAATCAAATCCAATGGATTGCTTTTGTTTTCTAAAATATAATGCTGTGTTGCTGACCATGTTTCGAGGTATCCCATCAATTCTTCAAAAGACCAAGTAAAATGATTTTCAAAATTATCAGTAGCAATTTCATTAAAAGGAAAAGGAACTGTAGTATAGTTTTCATCCAAATATTTTCGTTCTTTATCCCAATATGGTCCAACTATATTGTAGTAATAATTGCGGAGTATCACGTCGGATTCGGCATTAGTAGAAAACAGTCCATATCCCAAAACGGCAAAGATTCCATCGGGTTTCAAAATCCTGTAGATTTCTTTGTAAAACAAATCAAAATTAAACCAATGAATAGCCTGAGCAACAGTTATTAAATCGAAAGTCTGATTATCAAAACTTGTCTTTTCCGCCGATTCTAATTGATACACTAAATTTGGTGCTTGAATAGCATTATCCAGCTGGCTTTGACTGATATCAATTCCAAATACTTTTTCAAAAACTGTCGAGAGTTTATGAGCAATCTGACCATTTCCAGTGGCAATATCAAGTGCATTTGATTTGTTTTTGACAAACGAAAT
The DNA here is from genome assembly GCA_035273645.1 of Flavobacterium sp. Classification (GTDB taxonomy): domain Bacteria; phylum Bacteroidota; class Bacteroidia; order Flavobacteriales; family Flavobacteriaceae; genus Flavobacterium. Next base: position 1,728 of record DATEOV010000222.1, read on the forward strand.
CAAATAATCAATCATTTTATCGGGATAATGAGGACGATATTTTGAATATTCCAAAGCTTGTTTAGAAAAATTATCTTTCATATTTCCTTTCTTTTTTCGTTTATCAAATTTACTACATTTAAACAATCACAAGTTAAATCTATAACATTTTCCATACAATTTCTCTTTTTTGCTATTAGTTAAAAATGGTATCTTTGCCGAAAATTTATCTAAAATGAATAAACTACAATCCATAATAGAACAAGCTTGGGAAAACCGTGCTTTACTTCAAGAAACAACAACTACTGATGCTATCAGAGAAGTTATAGAATTATTAGATGCAGGAAAATTACGTGTTGCTGAGCCAGTTGGGGAAGGATGGCAAGTAAATGAATGGGTAAAGAAAGCTGTTGTGATGTACTTCCCTATTCAAAAAATGGAAACATTAGAATCTGGAATTTTTGAATACCACGATAAAATGTTATTAAAAAGAGGTTATGCTGAAAAAGGAATTCGTGTAGTTCCAAATGCTGTTGCTCGATATGGTGCTTATATTTCAAGTGGTGTTATCTTGATGCCAAGTTATGTTAACATTGGTGCTTATGTAGATGAAGGAACTATGGTAGATACATGGGCAACTGTGGGAAGCTGTGCTCAAATTGGTAAAAACGTACACTTAAGCGGTGGTGTTGGAATTGGTGGAGTATTAGAACCATTACAAGCAGCTCCTGTTATTATTGAAGATGGTGCTTTTGTAGGTTCTCGTTGCATTGTAGTTGAAGGTGTTCATGTTGGTAAAGAAGCTGTGCTTGGTGCCAATGTATGTTTGACAGCCTCTACAAAAATAATTGATGTAACTGGTGATGAACCTGTAGAAATGAAAGGTTTTGTCCCTGCCCGTTCGGTGGTAATCCCTGGAAGCTATACCAAGAAATTTGCTGCTGGTGAATTCCAAGTGCCTTGCGCTTTGATTATCGGAACTCGTAAACCATCTACTGATTTGAAAACATCTTTGAATAACGCGTTAAGAGAATATGACGTAGCAGTTTAAAAATATTTTTTAATAAAAAAAAGAGGTCTTATTTACAAAATAAGACCTCTTTTTATATATAACAAAATTCAAAACATCAACTATTCTTCTTCTGAATTTTAATTAGTTTGGCATATTTCATATAAGAAAAGAAACTTTGAATCATAGAAATAGTCAATCCGTCCAATCCATTCAAAAACCCTTTTTTGAAAAAATAACAACGTACAAATGCAACTGTTCCATTTAGAATTGGCTTATAGCCTGATATCCTTACTCCTTGATCAAAAAGTTGTTGTGCATGCCAACTTGAATATTGATTCTTTTTAGAAATAATTTGTTCCAAGGAGTCCCAACCATAATGCAGTATGTGAACGGGAACTTTCTTCTCATTAGTGGCAACTATAGTTTGATGTACTTTTGAATCAGATGGCTTTGCTGATTTTTTATTAAAAAAACGTACTTTATGATCTGGATACCAACCTGCAAAATCAATTAATTTATCACCCAAAAAGTTTTTTACTCTAAAACTAAAGGCATCATAATCTCCTTTTAAATATTTTTCTTTTAAAATAAAATCCTCAGCATCTGCATCCAAAAATTCATCAGCATCCAAATTAAGAATCCATTCATTTTTACAAAAAGGCAAACCATGAGTACGTTGGGGGCCATCACCCAAAAAAGGCTGCTCGATAACAATTGCTCCTTTTGCTTTAGCTATTTCAACCGTCTTGTCTTTACTTAAAGAATCGACTATAATTACTTCATCACAAACTTTAAAAAGTGCATCAATACACTTTCCTATCATTTTTTCTTCATTGAAAGTAATAATTAAACCGCTTATTGCCATTGTAATGTTTATTTGCTGACACAAAAATATAGTTTTTTCCGCTAGATTACTCCATTTATAATCTAGCGCTCGCAAATATCTATAAATACTTTGTATTTTAGCACTCAAATTAAGTTTATTCAATATGAGAATTTTAGTTATTCAACAAAAAAGAATTGGTGATGTACTTACGAGTACGATAATATGTAATAATTTAAAAAAACAATTTCCGCTATATACAATTGATTACATGTGTTATACCAATAGTGTTGATGTATTAATTGGAAATCCAAATATTGATACCATTATCCCATTATCCCATAAAGTCAGAAAAAATTATTTTTCTCTATTTAAGTTTATCTTCGAAATTAGAGCTAAAAAATATGATGTTGTAATTGATGTTTATAATAAATTAGAAACGAATCTAATTACAATGTTTGCTGGTTCTCATATTAAAATAGCCTATCACAAATGGTACACTAAATTGTTTTATACCCATAATTTAAAACGTTTTAAAAATACCGAAACACCACAAAATGGATTTGCAATTGATAATAGACTTTTATTATTGGAACCGTTAAATCTAGATCAAAACAAAATAGATCCCTATCCTAAATTATTTGTAAGCCCAGAAGAAAATGAAAAAACAATTTTACTTTTTGAAAAACACAAAATAAACAAGGACAAAAAAACAATAATGATTAGTTTACTGGGGAGTGAAAAAAACAAAACATATCCCTTAGAATACATGGTGAAAGTTATTGAATACGTTGCAAACCATAAAGATGTAACAATTCTTTTTAATTATTTTGAAAATCAAATAGAAGATGCTAAATCTATTTATAATTCCTGCTCACAAGAGACTCAAGAAAAAATACATTTTGATTTATTCGGCAAAGATTTAAGATCATTTATATCTATAATGAATCAATGTGATTTAATTATCGGTAATGATGGAGGAGCTATCAATATGGCAAAAGCATTAAACAAACCAGCCTTTACTATTTTTTCTCCTTTCGTAGAAAAGAAAATCTGGGCTACTTTCGAGGATGGATTGAGAAATATATCTGTACATTTAAATGATTTCAAACCTGAGCTATTTACTAATATTAATCATAGTGAAATAAAGAAAAACCACAGCTCTTTATACCAACTACTTTCCCCTGAATTATTCAAAGACAAAATTGATTTTTTCATAAACAACAATTAACAATATAACTAAGCTTTATTATCTAAGCCCCATTTACACACCAGAAACAATCAAATTCATCAAAAACTTATCTTATCATATTAATGGACGTTTCAATTATTATAGTCAACTACCGAAGTTGGAAGCCATTACTTAACTGTCTAGAATCATTACTTTCGATAGATAAAACAAAAATAAATTTTGAAGTAATCATTGTTGATAATTTTTCGAATGACAGAGAGTTTGATTTTTTTCAAAATAAATTTAACCATTTTACTTTCATCAGAAACAATACTAATTCTGGTTTTGCCAATGGATGCAACTTAGGAGCAAGAAAAGCTAAAGGGAATTATTTTTTATTTCTGAATCCAGACACTATAATTTCGCCCGAAACTCTTAACACACTTTATACAACTTACACGAACCATTCGGATATCGGAATATTATCTTGTCTACAGGTTGACCGAAAAAGCCGTTTCTTTTATCAAAAAAACATTTTCCCAACACTAGTTCAGATTTTTGGAATAAATAGATTTTTTTACAGAAAAATAAATAAAAAAAGAATAGATGCAATTTTCAACTCTAAAGAAGAATTATTTTATCCTGACTGGGTCACTGGAGCAGTAATTTTTATAAGCAAAGAGTGGTTCGAAAAAATAAATGGTTGGAACGAAGATTATTGGCTCTACTTTGAAGATGTAGAAATTTGCAGAAAAATAGC
>DATEOV010000223.1:0-7138 GCA_035273645.1 Flavobacterium sp.
AAGGGTGTTCGCTTGGAGGTTACTCCCTACGGCTAGCGCGCAAATCCTTACCGTGATTTTAGGCGTAAAAATATAAGGGCGGGGATGAGAACGTTTTTATGAGGTTATTGTTCCCCCAAATAGGCATGGATTATTTTATAGCATAAATCATCAAGACCCCTAACCCCCTAAAGGGGGGATAGAAGTGGGGATTTCAAGCTTGAAATATTTTATAGCATAAATCATCAGAACCCCCTAACCCCCGAAGAAGTGGGGTGAAGGGTGTTCGCTTGGAGGTTACTCCCTACGGCTAGCGCGCAAATCCTTACCTTGTTTTTGGTTTGGTAGCTATATGGCAAAAGGACGGTCACGAATTACTGTGTCAATTCACTTCGTTCATGTGCAAATCCGCGATCGGTAAGCTGGGGTTCTTTCTGGAAGATGAAGTTTTTCGTAAAGAAAAACTGAAGATGACCAAAATTATAGCATTTTTTTTAGGTGCTGTTGCCGAGTGGTATGAAAATGTTCCAATTGAAACGAAATGAAACGGAACATTTTTTCTCTTTTTTTTCTAGGCCCGACAGATGAACAGTTTAGTTTTTTCCAAGCGAATTTCCAAGCGAATTTCCAGCATGAAAATTTCAACTGGTAATCAATCTAGGTAAGTTGGCTGGTTCATAGTGAATTGAGGGATATTTTTTCTTAACTTCGTTTACGATCAGCAGAGAAAACTCTGCTCTTATTGTGCCACTTCGACCGTGTGGCTGACATTGGCTGTAAGTATAAACAACTTAATTTTACATACTATGTTAAAACAATTACTCAATCTGTCCAGTCCATGGCAACTTTTAGCAGATTCGGCCTCAATTATTCAAATGCGTTACAGTGCTAAGCGGGTAGATACTTATGGCGCTTTTGTTTTTTAGTCCGATGGATATGCTGGACTTTCCGATACCCAAAAGAATTTGCAACAGAGACTGGATTTTACTATGGGATATCTTCAAAAATCAAACAAATGATTTTATTTGAAGACATTAACAATGAAGTAACCTAATAAAAATAAACCAACCGGACTGAACACCATCGTGTCCTAAACCGCTAGGCAACATACATTATTAATTTAAATATGTGCACATGAAAATAGTATTTACATTGTTTTGTCTAGTGAGTTTATCCATCAATGCACAAGAAGGTTATTTGAGCAGTGAGCAAACAAATATTGATTCTATCTCAAGAGAGAATTTGACTACTTTAAAAAATGATACCTCAGACTACGCTTTAGTCGCAGGAGGAAGTAAAGGTATTGGTTATGCCATTGCGGAGGCTTTGGCGAAAAGAAAATTTAATTTAGTCTTAATTGCGCGTCATCAAAATGGACTCGATTTGGCAAAAGAAAGGCTGGAAACAGAGTATCAAATTCATGTCGAAACATTAAAACTTGATTTAGCGAATGAATCAACTGCCGATTCTATAGCCAGATGGTGTACAAACAAAAAGATTCCTTTAAAGATGCTTTGTAATGTGGCTGGTTATGGAGGGCCAAAAGATTATTTATCGCTTCCCTTAGATTCATTGCGATATATGGTCCGATTAAATTTGGAATCCTGCATGGCTCTGACACTTACTTTACTTCCTCTTCTGGAAAAAAATAGCCCATCTTATATTTTGAATGTTGCCAGTATGGCCGGATTCGCCCCTATGCCAGATAAAAACATATACTCTGCAACTAAATCCGCTGTGATTTTTTTCAGTTATTCGTTGCGTAATCAGTTGAGGAAAAAAGATATCAGTGTGAGTTGCTTAAGTCCGGGGCCTGTGTATACCAAACCCGAAATTGCCAAGTATACAAAAGAAAAACTTGGATGGTTTGGAGATCAAATGGCTGTCCCACCGGATAAAGTTGGCGAAATTGCCGTTCGTGGGACGCTTAATGGCAAGATGATGATCATACCGGGAACACTTTCTAAGATGAGTTCATTTTTAATTCGAATACTTCCACGCAGGTGGATGGTATCTTTATATGGAACAACTAGCAATAAGTGAGAGTAATTGCTGATATTATTCCGCGATGAGTTTCCGCAAAGTTCCTATGTAAAATTAAACTGAAAAAACAAAAAAATGGAGTGACTGCGAAAGTTCTACCCGTGTAGTTATTGGACAAAGTTTCTGCGTTAAAAAGCCGCTTGCCGGTATTCTGGTACTAGATCGGGGTTAAGTTAAGCTATTCTCGGATTTGCCAAATCATCCCAAATGCAAGCCAACTTCTCATTAAGCCAATTGCCCAAATCCGTTGTAGCAGCGGAAATAACATTGAATTCTAAAAATATTCCGGGAAAAAGTCAGGAGACTTTTATGACGCTTATGGCTTTAATGAACATTAAAAAAAACACAAAGTCATAAGACCTCGAAGAGCTGGGGTTTACCAAATCATCCCAAATACAATACGAACTTCATTTTCTTTTTTTACTTTTTTGATAAATTACATTCATCTAATGTCAGCTTTTCTAAAATAGGCTTTAGAAGTTCGATATTTATAATTTATTTACAAGTTACTAACTGTTTTTTTCTTAGTTAACATTACATTTATTCTTTATTATTCATTCAAAAATGAATTAAATTTGTAAAACTTAATCATCCGAAAATCTAAAGTAATGTGTTATTACGTAGAGCAAAAACTGACAAGAAAGCAAGCTAAGATTCTATTCAACATTGGTATTGATGATGAAACTAAGTATCTGGAGGGTGATATAATTAATGGTTTCAGTTATCCAAATATTCCAATAATTACTAATGACAAACCTGAAATTATAACAACATCATTTACTTGGGGATTGTTACCTACTTGGAATAAGGATTTAGATTCAAGAAAAAACACACTTAATGCACGAATTGAAACAATAGATAATAAACCATCATTTAAAAACATCATCAGCAACCGATGCCTTATTATTGCCACCGCTTTTTATGAATGGAGGTGGTTTGATGATAAAGGCAAGAAAAAGGAAAAGTATAAAATAAATAACATGGATTCAGAGATGTTTTGCTTTGGTGGTCTGTATAATCGAGGTATAAATCCTTTGACAGGTGAGCCAATGAACACCTATACAATGGTCACCACAGAAGCAAATGCAACTATGGCATATATTCACAATCATAAGAAAAGAATGCCGATAATACTAAATAGAAAAGATGAAACTGCTTGGTTGGATTCGAACAATAATATCAATGATTTTGCTTTTCCTTATCAATCCAACTTAATCGGATTTCAAACCACTTAAATTAAAGTATGTAATAATTAGCACTAATAATTAGCTTTTATAACTGCATCCTAAATATCAATTTTTTGCCCATTTTTTTCTCTAATTGAACTAACTGTTATGTAATTTTGTAAATGACATGGAACGGTAAATACAAAAATTATGAATGAAGATGTAAAAATCATAAGTAAACACAATTTAGATTGTTCATCTCTAGAGAATCTTGCTAGTGATATTGCAATCCGTTTGGGGTGTAATATTGAATATGGTCAATATCAAAATGAAAACAACTCACATAATTTTAACGTTTTGGGAACTGTCACAATAAATGATAGTAATATTGTTACAACATTATATGATTTACGAAATGACGAAGACTCCACCTATGATTTTGTATTGGAATTAGGCGAAGATGCAAAAGTAATTTACAAAGATTTTATTGATTTTATGCCACCGTGGGAAGAACAATTTGACAGACTAGCAAGTGAGTTCAAAAAAAATGGTTTAGCTAATGATTCCTTATATTCTGGAGTTTTTAATGAGCTCCATAAGTTAGGTGCTGACACAGTGTATTTTATTAAAGACACTTTTGTTCCTGAACTTGCCATCCCTGAAAATATAATAATGGATACATATCTGAAAAAAGTCGAAAAAGAAACCATATTATTTGAAGTTCCTTTAATGTTATAAAATGAAATTAGTTATGAATCCTGATGATGGCATAGAAAGATTTATCATTGCACAGGAAACAACTTACCAAAGAGCTTTAAACGAAATCAAGAATGGCAAAAAGGAATCTCATTGGATTTGGTTTGTGTTTCCGCAAATTAGAGGTCTGGGATTTACCGACTACAATATCTATTACGGGATTAGAGACCTTATAGAGGCAGAAGAATACCTTAATCATCCAATACTTGGATTACGATTAGTTGAAATATCGGAAGCTATTCTTCAAATAAACAAAAAATCTATTGAAGAAATTCTACCTAATCCAGATATTAAAAAACTCAAATCCAGTATGAGTTTATTCAGTCTAGTACCCAACACTAACCCCATTTTTAATAAAGTTCTGGATAAATATTATTCTGGTAACGTAGATGAAAATACAATTCAAATTTTAAAAGAATTAAATCAAATTTAAACATAGTTAGTCCAATACATTTTCGAGCTCATCACTATCAAAATTAATTATTAGTTTGTCTATACTTTTGGGTGCAGTTTATTTTTTGAATGGCAATGGAACGATACCATAGAAAAAAACAAAACTAAATATGAGATAGGAAGCGGTATTGATGAATTATATGCTTATGCGGGATTATATTCCTAATTGACAGATAAAATCACTGGTGAAATAAAAGACACCTTTGCAATAATAACCACTGAAGCCAATGCGCTGATGGAAGAAATTTACAACATCAAAAAGAGAATGGCAAAAATCCTAAAAACCAGAAGATGAAGTAAAATGGCTAGAACATCATTCAAAAAATACATTTGCGTATCCTTACCAAGTGCATTTAGTTGCTACTAAAACACATCCTGATACATTAACTCTATGGTAACTTCTTTTTTGATTAATCCCTCCTCCACAAAAATCGTAGCCCATTCAGGAGAATAATTACTAACTAAGTAAAGAAAAGCCTTCAAAATTTCTTTTGGTTCACTTTCCAAATCCACACCTAGATTTTTTTCATAAGCAATTATTCGATAGAATGTTCCATTTTCCAGTAGTTCATCTTGACTGTCGGCTGTATTGTCTGGAGTAAGTCCGAAGTAGTGAATTTCGGTTTGATTATTGGCTAATAATTCAATTAAATGAGGTCGTACTGTTAAAAATAAAGGTTCGTCTTTCAAAAGATAAGACACTTCCAAATCATTGGTCTTAATCGTTAATGCAAATTCTTCAAAATTTAATTCCATATTTCATTTATAAAATGTCCAAGTACAAAACCAATTTTCCAATAAACCTATTGGCCAAATCCGTTGTAGTAACTATTAAGTTTTCGCTTTTGTTCCACTGAATGTCTAAATATTTTGCTTCATAAAGTCTGTTGTCACGACAGTTGCAAACTCACCATTCAAACTCGCCAAAGCTGTCTCATGAATTAATTCTGCCGAAAAATTTTGTCCGTCGAGTCCTTTTTTGTTAAACGTAGCGGTCGCATCAGAAACTAAAAAAGTATCAAACCCGAAATTTCCTGCCATTCTCGTAGTCGTTGAAACACAATGGTCAGTTGTCAAACCCACAATTACAAGTTTCGTTATTTTGTCGTTCTCAAGTTGCTCTTTTAAGTTTGTTCCAATAAAAGCACTATTCACATTCTTTTTGATAATTGGTTCTCCGCTTACTGGTTTTACAACTTCTTTAAATTCGTTCCCCTCATTTGCTTCGTTTAGTAAAGAAGTCGGGGTTGAAGAACAATGTTTGATATGAAAAATTGGAAGTTGATTTTTTCTCCAAAGTTCCAGAAGTTCGCCTGCGTTATTTTCTGCATCAAGATTGTTTCTTTGTCCTCCCCAATATTCTACATTGTCAAACCCTTTTTGAATGTCGATTAAAATTAGTGCTGGTCTGTCTGATTTTGAAATACTCATTTTATATTTTTTGTCTATTGATTCTATTACTTGGATAGTGGTCTAAAGTTAAGCGCACAGTTCCCTTGCTACTAGGGGATTGGAACTAAATTAAGTCTAATATTCGGATTTGCCAAATCTCACAAATAAAAAACCAACTTTACATTAAACCAATTGCCCAAATCCGTTATGGTAGCGGAAATAACATTGAATTCTAAAGATATTCACTGTAAAAGGTCGGGAGACTTTTATCGCATTTTTTTGTTGTCAAGAACTTTTAAAAAAAATCCAAAAGTCATGAGGCTTAGTGGAGCGGGGATGAGACATTTGCATAGCGTAGAGATGTACACTTTGTGGAGCGGGTTTAGTTTTATTAATAAAAGTTAAAGTGAATCGGATGGATTTCTTACTTTTGGCTTATTCACTATAATCCAATCATCATTACTACTATCATTATGGGGATAAATGAGATTACCAAAAATGGCTTTGCCTTTTTTCTGATGTTATGGATTTCTGTCAACTATGCCCAAGAGCGAAAGGCTTGGAAACAAACTAATTCCGCCGCAGTCAAGAAAACTAGCCAAGAGAGAATTGCCTCTATAGAAAAAGCCTGTCAAACCATAATTGATCAAAAATATGAAAACGATGCTACCGATAGCTTAGCTGTTGCCGAGCGTTCTATTTCATCCTCCGACCTGAATACACTACAAGTATTGGGGGATCTTACGGCTATAATCCAGCATCCAGCAACTTCCCAAACCAAAACCCAATTGGACACTATTCAGCAATTAAACACCATTTACTCCAAGGATAAATATGCGGGATTGATTTTGCGTAATAATGAATTTATTAAAAAAGCCTCTTCACTTTCCGCCATGCTTCATAAGAAAGCAGATGGGTTTGATGCTGCCCTTAACCTAAATAAACAGGAAGAGCTGCGTATCGTTTTAAAGAAAATGGGGGAGGCGTTTCATATTATGGGGGCAAGGCTTGATTCTTCTATTATGGATTTTAAACAAACGCTGCCTTATTTGGATGAAACGTACAGCCAGATATTGGCAATCGAAAATGAAGCAGGAGTAACGGCTAAGAGTTCATCACCTACTTCTGAAAGGAGCAATGAACAGCTTGCTCTTTTTAAAAAATTCTCTTCCTCTATTGCGCTTGCTAAAAGCCTTAATGGAGTAGTGCTACATTTGGCTTCTATAAAAAAAAGTATAGCTGTTGTTTCTAAAACTCAAGATGATTTGGCTTTTCTGGCTCAGGTGAGCCGTTCTTTATAAGATAATTATTTTTTGTTTTATTGAAGGGCATTTTTTCTTTTGTATTGA
>DATEOV010000224.1:0-7797 GCA_035273645.1 Flavobacterium sp.
GTATAATTCACATTGAAATCAGTAATAAAATACCCTTTTGCTACAATTGAATTATCTTCATTCGCTGGGCGATCATTCATATATCTGTACCGTAAACCTCCTGAAAAATTTTTCCAGTTTTGAAAACTTAATCCTCCTGTCGAAGTGAAATCTGGAGCTAACGGAATGTGATTTTGACCCTTTGAGTCATTTATACTTCTGGCATGAGTATAATTAGCATCAAAATTGAAAAAGAAATAATCACTTAACTGATAACGAATACCCAAATCAAAACCAGATCTACTTGTCTCTCCGCTAGGTTCCACAATTCCAGCATCGCCTACATAAACAAACTCCTGTTGCAAATACAAATACCATACAGCCGAATTGATAATTAGTCTAGGAAATGGTTTCCATATCGTACCAACATCAGTACCAATCGCAGTAGGTAAAACTTCATTCCCATTGTTTTCTATCACGACTCTAGCATCATTAGAATGAAAACCTGATCCTGTTTTGAAATAAAATTGTAAATCGTTATTTTTAGAGTATACAAAATTCAGTTTTGGAGACACCTTTACTTGACTTTCTGTCTGTGTTTTGTAATTCCCAGCTAACTTATCCTGATACCCAAATTTAAAATAATCCAATCGAACGGCAGGGTTAATCAACCATTTACCCAAACGAATCTCTGTATTCAAATAACTAAAAATATTAGATTCATCAATATCTCCCAATTTAATTGCTTCCAAAGTTGTAATTCTATTCAACGTATTGGACAATTCAGTGTCGGTTGTGGCATCATTCCTTACACCAAATCCCAATTGAAATAGCAAATCAACCGATTCCTTATTGATACTTTTATTCAGCTCAGCATTAATACCGTATAAATTTCGGTCTTCTTTTTGCTTAATTTGATCTCCATTTACCGGGTCATTCAAGAAAAAAGTAAAATTCGAAAACAACTCAAACTTATAATTCGAATAAAATGTATTTGCTTTCAAAAACGTATTTTCATCAATGGGTTTGTTCAATGAAACATTGAAATTAGATCGTGAAGTCGCCCCTCCTTCGGTATCATCTACGGAACCAAATCTGGAAATCGTTCCATCATCGACCAACCGCTGCGGTACTTGTCCTGAAGCATCCCATTTACTGGTAAAACGAGAAGCAGTAATTGAAAAGCGACTTTTATCTTCTAAAACAAAAGAATATTTTCCAAATAAATTGATTCGGTTAAAATTTTGAGGCGAATCAAAAGGACCATCAGTAATAATGTATTCAGTAGCAATGTAGGCACTTTGCTTTTTGTTGTTTCCCAAAAGATCAAACAAACCTACTGTTCTAAAAGTATTAAACTGGCCAACTTCCACCCCAATACTACTAAAATCCAATTTCTCTTTTGTTCCAAAATCGACATATCCAGCCGTTGCAAAATCTCCTTTGCTTGCATAATAGGTTCCTTTGCCAAAATCTATTTTATCGACTATTTCCGGAATTACAAAATGTAAATCGGCATAGCCTTGTCCATGTGCATGCGAAACCATATTTACCGGCATTCCATCTACATTAATCGCAATATCTGTTCCGTGATCGATATCAAAACCCCGCAAAAAAATTTGTTCTGCTTTACCACCTCCTGCATGCTGACCTATAAACAGACCAGGAAGTTTTCGCAAAATTTCCTGCGAGGAATTGACAGGAGTAATTTCCAAATCAATTTTGGAAATCACATTAAGTGCCGATACTTTAGACTGAATAACCACTTCTTCCAATTTAAAACTATCACTTTCCATGACAATACTAATTTCTGAATCTGTTATCGTATAATCGATTTTTTTATGCCCCAATGCAATTACATTTAATACATCCCCAACATTCGACTTATCAATACTAAAGCTTCCCATTTCATTGGTATGCGAATGTGTATTCGATTTTAAATTAGTAATGGTGGCGTTTTCAATTGGTTTTCCGTTTTCATCAATAATAATTCCTTTTTTAATCTGACTGAAAACGGTTATATTGAATAATAACACTAGGATTAGTATATGTTTTTTCATTTCTAAATTAAAGTTTCATTACCTTTTTTTCCAAAGAAGGTCCTAATTCATAAGTACTTGAAAGTAATTCTTCTTTGATTGGCTTAACATGTTCCATAATGTTGTTCGATTTATAAATCATTGCCAGGTGATACTGTACCTTAGGTTCAAAAGTTTTTCCAACCACATGTTTTTGAGCAATTTCTAAAGCTTTCTTATTTTCTCCCAAATTCAAATACGACCAAGCCAATAAGTCATACGAATCTGGTGTTGGTCTGTGTTCAATTTCAATTTTAGCAATTTCGAGTGCTTTTGAAGCGGTAGTTTTATCATCAGCATAAATCAAAACATTGTATTTATTATACATTGCTCCATAATCATACTTTTTTAACATCGAAAAATAGGCTCTTCTATTGGCTATTTCTTCTGATTTGTCACCACTGAATTGAGCAATTTGAGATTTCAATAAATAAAAATCTGGCGTATTATGTGTTTTGGCGATAGCCGTGATAATTCTATTCGCTTCGGTGGTATTTCTTTCGTGCGAAAAAACAATCCAAGCAATCCCTTTCAAGGCATACGAATAATTAGGGTCAATTTCCAGTGTTTTTAAATAACTATCATACGATTCCTGTATTCTGCCTGCATGTCCATAAAAATCGCCTAAATTAGAATACGACCAAATTTTCAAAACTTTATTATCATCTTCAATAGCAATATCTCTAGCTTTTTCCATAAAAGTTATTGCCGCTTTCAAATTCCCTTTATGATCACACCATTTGGCCAAGCGAATTAAATAATCAAAGTCATTCATATCCCGAATTGCTTTCAAATTTTTCAAAGCTTCGGCATAATTTCCTAATTCCATTTGTACATCAAACAGTAATTTTTGAGTTTCTTTTCGGCCTTCGCCAATGGCCAATGCCTTATTGGCAAGACCCAAAGCTTCTTTAAAACGATGTTGAGAAATATAATTTCGTGCCAATGCTCTAACAGTCGAAACCCGAGAATATTTATATGCTTCATTATATTTTGTCAACAACTCTTCAGTTTTGTATAAATCTTTTATGTCCCCCGTATATTGAAAAAGAGTACTATAATTGGAGGCTAACATCCCCAAATAAATCGCCTGATTGGGTGTTGCATCATATCTAGATTGCCAAAATTTGATTTCTGTACTGGCAAAATCAATTGATTTATTCTCTTTTATGTTTAGATATTTTTCGTAATCTGAAGTTTTTGTTATTTGAGATGGTTCATAATTGCAACTACTAAGAATTGAAAAAACCAATAACGATATTATTTTTAAAGTTTTCATAATTCAATTTGTTTGTTTGTTTGTTTGTTTGTTTGTTTGTTTTGAAAAAAAACAGAGTAAGTAGTCCAAAACCCACTCTGTTTTTTTTATAAAATATTACCAAGCAGCAGCTAAGTAAGGAAATGAGGCAGAAAAGGGCTTGTCATTTGCATCAACGTGATCTGAAGTAAGTCCAGCATTTGATGCTCCCGTAGGTCCACCAAAAATTAGTAGTAACTCTACATCGATAACGTCATCAGCTAAAGCTCGTCCTGTTAAAACATTGGTTCCGTCAAAAAAAGTAGTCTTGGCCGTTTTAGAAACATTCAAAACATCTGTAGCTAAAAGACCTGTAAAAGCAGCAGCATCTTGTCCTAATGCATTCGTTGTATAACCTGAATTCAGCGCCATCAATCGAGACTGAAAAATGGATTGGTATTTGCTACCCATTGCTGAAGGAATGGCAGCATTAAAATCATCTTTGGGTTGCCCAGATGCAATAAAAACAGTGTTAATTGCTGGTCTGGCCATCTGATCTTGTTGCACATAAGTACCTGAAAAGTCTGCACCTGTTGTCATATCATCATTGGCATTGTCATCATTATTATCACAGTTTACTGAGAAAAAAGCAACTACTAATGCTATTGTTATAATTTTTAATTTATTTGCTTTCATAATTTTATATTTTAAAGTATAGTATTATTTGATTTATTGTTTTTTCTTAGTTTCGGCCCAAACATTTAGCGTGCTTGAAGTGCCTAACATTGCTTTTGGAACTTCAACAACTATTGAAAGTACATTGGTTCCAGCAAAAGTATCTGTCCCAGGATTATTAAAGCCTGTTGCTGTTCCTGCAAGTATTGATTTGAATTGTCCTAAGTCAAAGAAGAATGGATCATCTCTTGGTCCAGCAAAAAACTTCATTCCATTTTTAGAAGCTACTGTACCCATTGCTCCGTAAGATGAAATAGCAACTTCACCAGAAGCTTCACTTGTTTTAATCATACTGGAAGTTCCTGTTGTTGTTGGTGTATAAGGCCCAAAGAAGTACATTTTGTCTCCTCTTTTGATGGCTTGAATTACCAAATCTTCCACTTTGTCCCCTGTGTTGTCAATATTAACTTCGACCATCACATTTTCCTTAAATGTTGCTGCACTTGTAGCATTTGGACTTAATAGTCCTTGTGTATTTACCGCAAAAACCAAATTATTGGTATCTTGACCTTGAAAAGTGTACACATCTGTAATGTCACCTGCGTCACCTGACATTGTTCCTGGAGCATCAATGTGATCCGCTGCTACTAAGATTAAGCCTGAAATCACCACTAGTGATAGACCTAATATCATTTTTGTTTTTTTCATTTTTTTTATAATTTAAAAGGTTATAAAAGCATTTACGAGATTGGATTGCTTTTGGTTTTAAAAAAATGAATAAAAATTTAAAATATCACACAATCACTTCATTTTCAGTTAATTAAAAACAAAATAAATTCACAATTTTTCTTTAAGTTGAGTGAATTTTCAGTTATAGTAAATATAATCTGCTATTTATAAATGGAATTGTATATGTTTGTAATAACCAAAAAACACTATATGACCCAAGATGAATTGTTAGTTTTAATTCACCAGAAAGACGAAAAAGCGTTTACCTATCTCTATGATATGTATTCTAAAAGTTTGTTTGCGGTAATTAATGTACTAGTAAAAAACAGAGAAGAGGCTGAAGATGTACTACAGGAAGTATTTATCAAAATATGGAAAAACATTGATTCCTATAACGAAAGTAAAGGGAGATTCTATACTTGGATTCTCAATATTGCTCGGAATACCTCTATAGATAAACTGAGGTCCAAAAATTTTAATGACAGTCAAAAAAACCTTTCTTCCGATAATTTCGTACATCTATTAGACGACAGTAACAAACTGGTTAACAAAATTGATGCAATAGGTATTCACGAATTTGTCAAAAAGCTAAAGCCAAAATGCATCCAGATAATAGATTTACTGTTCTTCAAAGGATACACCCAACAAGAAGCTTCTGAGGAATTAGCTATTCCGCTTGGAACTGTAAAAACACAAAATAGAAATTGTATTAACGATTTAAGACTTTATTTGAAACTATAATGGATACGAAAGAATATATAGAATCTGGTATTTTGGAACTTTATGTGTACGGTTTACTCAGTGAAGCCGAAAACATTGAAGTGGATACTATGGCCAAAAATCATCCTGAGATAAATGACGAAATTATCGCCATTGAAAAAGGAATAGTTGCGTTGTCTTCTAGTTTTTCTCCTTTTCACTCAGTAGCAAATTTTGAAAAAATAAAAGCCAAGCTCGAATTGAAACATTCTGGTGTCGTTCAAATGAAACCACAAAATTGGTCAAATTATATGGGTTGGGCTGCAGCTATTATTTTATTGATCGGAATAGGTTATCAATACCAACAATTGGGACAAACCAATAACCAAGTGGTAAGCATTGGTAACGAAAAAGAAAAACTTAGTAAAGAAATACAACTTTTAGAACAAAAAAATAAAACAACCGAAAACAGCCTTGCTGTAGTAAGAGATGAAAAAAATACAGTTGTAGCTCTTAGTGGACAAGCTGTAAATCCGAAGTCATTTGCTAAAGTCTACTGGAACAAAGAAACCAAAGTAGTTTATGTGGATGCAAGTGGATTACCAGAACCTCCAAAAGGAATGGTTTATCAAGTTTGGGCTTTAAAACTAAATCCATTGACCCCTACAAGCATTGGATTATTGGATAATTTCGATAGTAATAATCAAAAAATATTTGCTGTTGAAAATGCAGACTTCGCAGAAGCATTTGGTATTACACTCGAACCCGCTGGTGGAAGTTTAAGTCCAACAATGGAACAATTATATACTTTAGGAAAAGTATAGTTTTTAATTGCTAAGTTTTCAATAAAAAAAATGCTCCTAAAAGGAGCATTTTTCTAACTAACTAAATAATAACCAACAATTTTTAGATTCCCCCATGTAAACTAACTTTAAACCTAACCTCTCAAATTTAAAATTTACAAAATCCAATCAAATCATCTTTTAATAGACTTTCAAACACCATGCCAAAACTCAATTAAAAGTAAAATAAACCATTGAAATACATTATTTTACATTAAAAACAAGTTTAATACTACTTTATTTCACAAAAAGATCAGCTTAAAAATTATTCTTTTGAATATGATAACCAATAATTGCATTTAATAAATTCAATGCGCTTAAATTCCAAAATAACTGCTGAAATCAACAAACCTAAATAATAACGTTAGATAAAAAAAGATGCCCCTAAAAGGAGCATCTTACTAACTAATTGTAATTGATAATTCTATAGATATTTAAACGTAAACCAACCTACCAACCTAATCTACAATATCTTGGAGTCATAAAATTATCTATTAGTAACTTTTCAAACACCGTGCCAAAACTCAATTAAAAGCAAATTATATCTATAAAACACTCATTTTCAAACTAAAAGTAAGTTTTGTATTATTTTAAAAAAATTAAATAAACATTTTGGCATAAAAGAAAAAAATAAGGCCCAACTTAATGTCGGACCTTACTTTAATATAAATAATTTCAAAAATTACTTCTTATAAAACTTTCTGTATTTTGGATAAGTAATAGCACCAATAAAAGAAATGGTTCCCATTGAATACCAAATCCAGCTCAAAGAATGTGCTTCACCACTTGCATAGGAATGTAACCCTACTAAGTGGAAGTTTACTCCATAATAGGTAAACAAAATAGATATAAACGCAAACATGCTCATCAGGTTAAAAAACCATTTCCCTCTTAATGAAGGTACGAATCTCGCATGAATCACAAACGCATAGACCATAATACTGATTAAAGCCCAAGTTTCTTTTGGATCCCAGCCCCAGTAACGTCCCCAACTTTCATTGGCCCATTGTCCACCAAGGAAGTTCCCAATTGTTAACATAATCAAACCAATTGTCAAAGCCATTTCATTAATATAAGTGATCTCTTTAATATTTAATGACATTTTGGCCTTGTTCTTTTCATTGGTAAAAAAGATTAAAAGAAGTGATACAAAACCAAGAATCATTCCTAAAGCAAATGGTCCATAACTCGCTACAATAACTGCAACGTGGATCATTAACCAATACGAATTTAGAACTGGTTGTAAATTAGCTATCTCTGGATCAATCCAATTTTGATAGGCAGACCAAAGTATCATCGCAGTCACAAATGCTGCCGAAGCTACCGTTAATTTTGATTTTATATCAAATGCCAAACCAAAGAACATCGTTGCCCAAGCCACATAAACAATGGCTTCATAAGCATTACTCCAAGGTGCATGACCCGAAATGTACCAACGTGCTCCTAATGTAATGGTATGTAATGCGAAGAGAATTGCAATAATTATATGCATGGAATTAACTGCAAAACTCAAAAATTTAGAGTTCTTAAAAATTTGAAGAATTGTGAATACAAACAT
>DATEOV010000225.1:0-11407 GCA_035273645.1 Flavobacterium sp.
GTGTAATCTTCGGTCGATTCCACATCAAACTCCAGTTGAACCCCAGCTATTAAATCTCCGGCGAGGTCGTTTAATTGTTGCGAAAGTATTTTACTCGCACTTTGTCTCGCAAGATATTCAGCACTTGTGCTTCCACTTTCACTGGAAAAAGGATTCTCGCCTACGAATCTATTTAGCAATAACAACGCAAATACTTGTTTGTTTAATTCTGATGGATCTTGTCTCAGTTGTTCTAACTTTGTTTGCGATGCACTCACAATATCCGACGAAACATCATAATTACCATCTGGCAAAGTGATATCAAAAGTAATTTCTGGTTTTAATAGTTCACCATTCATTTTCAATAAAGTCTGGAATGGTATTTTTTGTTTGTATGAGTTTCTAACCTCGGGAGTCAATGTTCCAAGTTGATCGGCTAGCAAATCCAATGGCGCAGTTTTGACTTCGTATACCGCCGTAATATTCACAGTAGCCATTGTAGGTTCCCCGTTCCAAATAATATAACTGCCTTTTTGAATCTCAAATTTTCGTCTGATCATATTGAAATTCATTTCATAAGAACCGCCACTAAACTCGTATTTACCCGTCAACGTCGTTTTTCCGGAAGGGTCAATTCCTGCTGTAAGCTCGGCCTCGCCTTTTAAATTGAGGTAGTCACCATTTCCTTTATCAATGACTAAAGTAAAATCGGCTTCTTTATTTATAGTAATCGCAACCGATACATCCATTCCTATTAATTTCGATTGATTCAGCTCTTTCTGTAATTCAACCGTTTGTTTTAAATACAGATTATCTTCATCTACAAACTCCACAATTCCTTCCCTGTCAACAATAGAAGGATCGGATTGAGGCATAACAACGGTAAATTTTGTTTCATCGTTTATTTCTATGTTTCCACTAACGACAGGATTGTCAAGCGTTCCTCCTATTTTTAATTTGGTATCCAAAAACAAATCCCCGTAAAACAGTTCATTGTCAGTAGCTTTAGAATGAATTGCCCTGAAATCATCTGCTTTTACAGCCAAATCAAAATTGAAGTCCCTGAAATTTTGGGTTGTCATTTTACCGTTTACACCGAGTTCATTTCCATTTTCATCATAAATGGAGAAGTTGTCGAATGCAATATCTTCATTTCGCAAAGCAATTTTTTCATCATTTACCGTAAAATAAGAATTGAGTTTTGTGATTCGGAAACCCGCATCTTTAAAGAACAATTCTCCATTTACTTTTGGTTCCGAAGCATTTCCGGTAATTTTAAAATTTCCAGACAAAGCACCTTTTCCATCTGTTATGTTTCCCAACGAAAATCCTTGAATGCTTTTTATATTTAATTGATTTACATCTAAGTTAAGGTCGAAGTTTTCGCTGTCAATCATGTATTTTCCCAAAAGGGCAAGATCGTTCCCTTCACCAGAAAGCGTCATATTTGCCGAAAGAATATTTGCCGTTTTGTTATCCACTTTTAAAGCGATATTTCCAACAGTTTCTCCTCCAAAGACAAACTTATCAATGGTTAAATCCGAAGTGAAAATAGGGTTTGTCATCACGTTTTCGAATACAATAGATCCATTGATTAAACCTTGAATACCCAAATCTTCTTTCTTCACCATATTCAAAATTGTCTCAATTTTGAAATTCATAAAATCAACATGAAGCGGAGCACTGTTTTGATTGCCTTGCGATTGAATTTTCAATTCATTGCCCGAATGATCCAAATAAAATTTATTAACGTAAAGTCTTTCGTCTCCAAATTCAATTGAATTCTCCCGATTTATATTCCATTTATCATAGTTTAAAACCAAGTTTTCGGCATTCAGTTTGATGATGTTTTTTGAATCTTCATGACGCCATTCGCCGACAATAAAATATTGGTCTTTTTTGTCTTTGTCTTTCACCTGCAAAGCATACGAAAGAATATTTTTTTCTGCTTTTCCGGTTAAACTTGTAAACGGAATTTTAAATTGTGCGCCTTCAATTGTCGCCACAGAAGCCTGATATTCTATGGCATTATTCTTTGTTTCGATATTTATTTTCCCATCGGATATTGTAGTATTGGCATAAATGATTTTCGGAATTGCGCCTTTTATTTCCAAAGTATCCCCTACACTATTGTATTTTCCGGAAATATTTATAGGATCCAATCCCGTTAACTTTGGAATCAATTTATACAAAACAGGATCATTTTGAACAGCAACAGTAAAAGTAAATTGTTGTTTCTCCGAATTGGTTTTGTATTTCGCAGTCTGAACATTTATATATTTTGACAGTGAATTTTTTATTGTTTCAGAAAGTGTGGTTAACTTGTATTTACCGTCGATTTCGGCTTTAAAGAATTGAGAACTGATTTTTATATTGTTTTTTTGATCGTCTGCAAAAGCAATAATTTTAACGGCATCCAAAACAATAGGCTCTGTATCCTGTAAAATTTGGATATTGGAAGCCATTATTTCCCCATTTAAATAATCCGGATTACTGTTGGCAATATCTGCTACGATGTTTCCTCGAAGTTTCATCGGACCTGCGTGCAGATTCAGTTTTTCCAAATCGGCTACATCTAGATTAAGATTCAATTTTACTGCTGGGTATTTATCTTTAAAACCTCCATTTGCATCCAGTTTGAATTTTAAATTTGGATCTTTACTGTCGGCTTTTATATCAAAATTCCCTTTGGCAATTGTACCTTTCAAAGCTATGTTGGAATAGGTATATTTATTGAAATCTGCCTTTTTTACAATGGCTGACAACTGAGCATTTGCAGTTTTTGGATTCAGCCCTTGTCCTTTAACTTTGGCATTTACCGTAATTTCCCCCAAGGAATCATTCTTGATTAATCTTCCTAAATTAAAATTGTCAAAGGCAATAATCGCATCATATTTTTCACCGTTTTTAATTCTTTTATCAAACAATGCATCCACATTGGCTTTGCCGTAACTGCTGTTTAATGCTAATTTTGTTTTGAAATTATCAATAGAACCTTTGAATTTTCCGCTAGCACTAAATTGTTCCGGAAACTGAATCTCTTTGGGAAGTACCCCTTCAGGAACAAAAGAAATTACGTCACGGGAAGAAGACGTAAAGTTTTTTATGTACAAATCAAAAAAGGCTTTTTCGGCATTTGGCAGTCCTCTAATTTTACCAGAAACGGAGACTTTTGTATTCCCAATTCCCTGCATTTGGAAATAAGGAATATTCAAATCCTTTACCTTACCGTTTACACGCGAATTAATGTATAAAATGGCATTGGGATTTGATTGAAAAGGATTCGTTTTTCGAAGTTGCGGAGCAAAAAGCAAAATATCCTTAAAACCAATTCTCGACTGACTCAAATTTGCATCAACCGACAAATCACCTATATTTTTTGAAAGATTTGCAAGCGATTGATAACTCACTTTTATTTTGTCTTTCAATTCCGTTTGGGGAGTTCTTATATACAAATCCGTCAGATAGGCTTGCTTTGGCCCATAAAAAAACTGTGTTTTGAGCTGTTGAATTTTTAAACCACTTTTCTCGTTTACCGCTAACGATTTTATATTGCCAGAAATAGTGTCATTTGCAAAATAAACATGTCCCGCTTTGGCGTTAAGCCCCTTCAAATCAAGATGACTGTAATCCATTCCGTTTGTAATTGCTGGAGATTCCATATCATCAAACTTGAAAGCAATGCTTTGCAAGTCCAAAGATTTCAATTTCATTTTCCAACCTTTTTGGGGAATGACAGTGGTATCTAAATTGGGTGTTTTTATTTGCTTTTCTTTTTTACCAAGCAGTAGATTTCCCTTTAGATTTTTGACTTCAAATGCATCAAAATCTAGTATCTGATTTTTTATATCCAAATCATTTACCAAAAGTTTTAGTTGACCTAAACTTAGTTTGGAATTCATTTTGGAATCTTTATTGTCGTATAAAATATTTATTTTAGACAATGTGATTTTTTTTAGTTCCAAATTAAAATCACTCCTTTTGGAAATAGTATCAATTGTTTTAACGGAGACTTTGGTTATTTTTTCAACTAGATCCTGATTTAAAACCACGTTCAATCCATTCAAATCAATGTATGGAATATTGAAATCCATTTTATCTAAATCAAACTTTTTAAATTTTGTGCTGAAGTCACCAAGTTTTACGTTTATGTCATTCTTGGATAAATCGTCTTTGAATCTAAACTTTATGTTCTTTAAATCCACATCGACTACAGATATCACATAGGGCTTACTGTTTGGATCTTTTGGTTCGGTAGAAGCAAATGCCTTAATGATATAATCGAAATTAAAAACAGAATCTTTATTTCGGGATATATTGGCAGTTGTGTTTTCAAGTTCAATAGCGTTTATTTCTATTTTATGATTGATGATTTTAAACAAATCGACATCAATCTCCAACCGTTTACCACTCAATAAAGTATCTTTATGTTGATCTTCAAAATAAAAACCTTCGAGCACTATAGTTTTTGGAAAACTAATTGCGATTCTATCTAAGGAACTTTTGGTTTTAAGCTTTTCATTGAGATAAGCAAGTACCCTATCCTTAGTTAAATTCTGAATGGCCGGAACTTGGATCAATATTATAATGGACAACAAAAAAACCACAATTGTAACAGCACTCCAAAGCATAATACGCAATGCTTTTTTTACAAAAGAATTTAGTTTTTTGTTCATATAAAAATCTTTGTAAATAAATGCGTTTGAATTTTGACTATTCCTTACCTACATTAGGAATTTCTGAATCTACAAATATGCAATAACTATGATTTAATTAGTTATACAATTTCTATAATATGTTTCAGAATTATTGCGAAATACCTCAGTTATTAAGCTGAAAAAACAATAATTTAATTGGTTATACTAAAATTAAAAAAATAGTCTTAAAGTTTTACATTTGTCACAAAGTCTTTTTCGTTTTCAATGACTTTACCTTCGTATTGTAGTTTCCAACCCATTGTATTGGTCAAAATCAAAATCTTGGAAAGTTCGCTTATCAAACGGTTTTGGGCATTGGATTTCAATGTGGATTTTTCGATTTTCTTAGCCAAATTAGCCTTTACTGATTTATTGATTTTATTGTAATCATCACCAGTAAAAGGATTCATCTGACTTTGCTCTACGTCATAAAACTTGATGTCTGGACTTATCTTTATTTCTTCTTTCGGGATGCTTAGAATTGTTATAGTTTTATTGGCTTCATCGATATCGTATTTCATTTGGTGTAAATCATAGGATACAGTAACATCAGCATTAACAATTATCAATGCTTTCTTCTCAAATGAAAGCATATCCATCATGTATTTCTGCTGATTTTTATAGGTCACCACTTCAGAGAAATGTCCCTCAGTAACCACTAATTTCCCAACGTTCACGATTTGTTGTTGAATCAAATTAGTATTGTAATCTAAACTTGAGTCATCTCCTTTCTTGAATTCACAGAATTTGAATGCCAAAATTATTGCCACTACAAGTACTGCTCCAACTAAAATTCTCTTTAACATAATTAAAATTTCATGAATGAATATTGAGCCACTAATGTAGCGATTTTCAACTGAAGATTGGCTTCAAATTTTTTATGGCTCTCCGATTGGGGATTAAATGGACGGTGTTGCAAACCCTTTTGAATACTTTCGACAATATCCATTGTTGGATAAGCCGTTTCCGAAATGGTAGATTCCTTGAATCGCTCCCAGATATAATCAATTGCTATTTGACTTGGATGCAACATATCTTCAGAATAGTAACGATAATCTCTGAGTTCATCCATCATAATTTCGTAGGAAGGGAAGTATTCAGATTGCAAGTTGTGGTTTTCAGACAGCAGATTGTGGAATGCTGTAATCAAATGAGCTTTACTTCTTTGATTTTCGACAAAACCATCCTTGAGGTGACGCACTGGCGAAACGGTAAAAATGAAATTACAATTGGGATTTATCGACTTTATCAAATCAATTGTATTCGTTATACTTTCCTGAATCGTTACAACAGTTAGCAGTTCTTTGGCAAATTGCTTTTGAGGTACTTTATGGCAATTAGCCACTATAGCATCTTTTTCTATACTTCGATACACCCAAGAAGTTCCATAAGTAATAATGACATGGGTTACTTCCTGCAATTGCTTCTTTGTTTCTATCAAAATTTGATTCAGATTGGCTAATAATTCTTTTGCATCCGAATGACTTAAATCCGAATGTACTTCGAAACAGTGCCAACGCTCATTATGAAAAAAAATATCTTCTTTGGTAAATAGCACATCATTAACCACTCGATCAATAATTCTCTCAATAGAAGCCGGATTGAAAATAATTCCAAATGGATTCGTGGCGTTTTGAAATTTAAAATATTGGAATTTGTCTCCCATATTTTCAGCAAAACAGGATCCCAACGATACAATTTTGGAATTGTAGCCTATTGGGTTGGAATTTTCCGAGATCCCGATTTTGGTAGTAAAGTTCATTCTGCGTTTTTTAACCTTCCAAAAATACGAAATAAAAAATACAGAATTTACATCCGTAATATTTTAATAGACTAATTAAATTGATTAAATTTGATATTATGACAACCTTATTCACATTAATATCTAATTATATAAAAATCAACTACTTGAATAAAAATAAATTTAAACAAACAAATGAAATTTTTCTTAATATAAAAGGATAAAAACCACATTAAGAAACTAAATAATTAAATTTTAAAACAATGAATCTAAAAAAAGTAATGTCCGTATTAATGCTGATTTTATTATCAGCATCTGCATTTTCACAAGCAAAAAAACTTGACAAAATCATCACAAAAGATTATCAAGTTATTGAATGTACCATTTCAAAAATATCTGATAAAACTGTTGACTATTCGATGCCAAATGAAACAATGACTATTGAAATTGCTGTTTCTAAAATTGCACGAATTGATTATGCCAGCGGAAGATCACAAACTTTTGCCCTGGCCGAAAACACAATAGAAAGTGCTCCAAGTTCTACAAATAATGCTTCAGTTAATCATGATGCAACCTTCAAGACGAATACAATAGCTGTATTACCAGTGCCTTTTATAAATTCTGAAAATATGACCGACTCAGAAGAAATGTCCAAATTCGCTCAAAACGACATTTACAACAAACTGTTAGACAAATCATCTAATATATTACCGTTGACTGTTCAGGATTTAAGAACAACTAATAGCCTATTGAGAAAAGCAGGTATTGATTATAAAAACATAGATGAAACCCCAATAGACGAACTTCACAAAATACTTGGAGTCGACAATATTGTTGCAGCAAAAGTATCCTATACAGTAACTCAAAATCAAACTTCAACTGCATATACTTCGCAAAACGCAAAAGTAAGCGACAATAAGGTAAAAGCAAATGAAGCCACTGTTGCCAATACCAATACCCAATTATTGTTTGATTATCACGTCTATTTTGATATGTATAAAAATAATTCCAAAATATACACTCAAAACAGAAAGCCTATGTTCAAAATAAAAGACAGCTGGATGGATACTGTTACCTACTTACTTAAAAGAAGTCCAATTTATGTAAAATAGAACATATGACTAAGCAAATCACAACTCTAGTACTTCTTTTGACACTTACTTTTATTTCTTGTAAAAAAGAAACAAACGAAACTCAAAACAACACTGACACAACAGCTGTAACCAAAGACACGCTTTCAGCTAAACTTAAAGACAGTATTACTGATCCTGACCCTACAGATACAATTCCTGCGGGGCAGTATGGCATCAACTCTTCAAATTTAAAAACTGCTGATATTGTTCGATCGACTCTGCAAAATATATACAAAGACGATCTTTCCAAAAATATCATTGATGATTATAGCAAGAGGTTTATTTTTTTCGAATATGATATAAATGATGATGGTAAAAAAGAAATTCTCGTAGGCTTAACCGGCCCTTATTTTTGTGGCTCAGGAGGTTGTACACAATATATTTTGGACAATCAGGGCGCAGTCATTTCCAAATTTACTGTTGCCGATTACCCTGTTGTAATTGACACCCAAAAAACTTCCGGTTGGAAAAATTTATTCATTCGAAGTGGTCACAAAAACAGAATCGTAAAATTTGACGGCAAAAAATATCCTTCCAATCCATCCTTACAGCCAGAACTAAAAATCACACCTGGAGATGATTTACCAAGAGCATTGAATTTTGTCAATGAGCCTTATGCTTGGTTTAAGTTTTAAATAAAAACAATACTTAAAGAATAGCAATTAAAAAGCCTTAAAAAAATCCGTTTATAACGGATTTTTTTAAGGCTTTTATTTTATCAACCCTCTTTATAAAAAGGGAATGAATAAATGTTTGAAATTTACTTCACAAACTCAACCGCTTTAGCCAAAGCCTCTGCAATTCCATCTGTATTTTTTCCTCCTGCGGTAGCGAAGAACGGCTGCCCTCCTCCTCCACCTTGGATGTATTTCCCTAATTCACGAACCACTTGACCCGCGTTTAGTTTTCTGTCAGCAACCAATTCTTTGGAGATATAACAAGACAACATTGGTTTTCCTGCATCGGCGGTAGCCAAAACCAAGAAAATATTCGTTCCTAATGTTCCTAATTCATAAGCCAAGTCTTTCGCTCCTTCTGGACTCAAATCAACTTGTTTCGCAAGGAATTGGATCCCATTAATCTCCTGTAATTCTTTAGCTAATTCCCCTTTCATGTTTTTGGCTTTATCTTTCAATAAAACTTCCAATTGTTTTTTCAATTTTGCATTTTCTTCTTGCAATGAAACAACAGCTTTTATACTATCCTGTGGGTTTTTCAATAAACTGTTAATCGCTGTTAATTTTTCAGACTGGCTTGCAAAATATTCTTTTACTTTAACCGAAGTAATAGCTTCAATACGACGAATTCCCGCCGCAACAGCACCTTCGCTCACAATCTTGAAATACCAAATATCAGCAGTGTTTTTTACGTGAATACCACCACACAATTCCATACTGTTTCCAAATTTAATCGCACGAACCGTATCACCGTATTTCTCTCCAAACAATGCCATTGCACCTTCTTCAACAGCTTGCGCAAAAGGAACATTACGTCTTTCTATTAATGGCAATTGCTCTTGGATTCTTGCATTTACAAAATCCTCTACTTGCTGAATTTCATCATCGGTAACTTTGGCATAGTGCGAAAAGTCAAAACGCAAATTATTTCTGTTTACCAAAGATCCTTTTTGCTCCACATGCGTTCCTAATATAGTTCGCAAAGCTTGGTGCATCAAGTGGGTAGCCGAGTGATTGGCTGCCGATTCAAATCGTTGGTTTTCATAAACGATAGCCTTGAATGTTTCAGAAACATTACTAGGCAAATCTTTCACGAAATGAATAATTAAATTATTTTCTTTCTTGGTGTCAATGATATAAATAACATCACCATTTCCAGTTTCAAAATATCCTTTATCTCCTACCTGTCCACCACCTTCTGGATAAAAAGGAGTCATATTAAATACCAATTGAAATATCTCTCCGTCTTTGGCACTTTCAACTTTTCTATAACGGGTAATTTTCACCATAGCTTCGGTGTGGTCATACCCTATAAATTCCTCGTCATCATCTTCTCTCAAAATCTGCCAATCTCCTGCTTTTACTTTTGAAGCTGCACGAGAACGCTCTTTTTGTTTTTGCAACTCCGATTCGAATTCAGCTTCATCCAAAGACAAGCCTTTTTCAGACAAGATCAAAGCAGTTAAATCAATAGGGAAACCATACGTATCATACAATTCAAAAGCTTTTTTTCCTGAAATAACAGTCGTTGCTGAATTTGCGATTATATTGTCCAACAAAATCAAACCTTGGTCTAGTGTACGCAAAAACGAACTCTCTTCCTCGCGAATCACATTAGCGCAAAGCTCTTTTTGAGATCTAATTTCTGGAAATGAGCCACCCATTTGAGCACTCAAAGTTTCAACCAATTTATAGATAAAAGGCTCTTTGGTATTCAAGAAAGTAAAACCGTAACGAATCGCACGACGCAAAATTCTACGAATTACATAACCAGCTCCCGTGTTCGATGGCAACTGACCGTCAGCAATCGCAAAAGCCACCGCACGCACGTGATCCGCAATTACACGAATCGCAATGTTAGTTTTATCCTCAGCTTCGTCTTTTGCTTTAATAGTATATTTAGCTCCGGTAATCGTTTCGATTTCTCTAATTAGCGGAGTAAAAACATCAGTATCATAATTTGACTGAACTCCTTGTAAAACCATACATAGACGCTCAAATCCCATCCCCGTATCCACGTGTTGAGCTGGCAACTTCTCTAGAGAACCATCGGCTTTACGGTTGAATTCCATAAATACATTGTTCCAAATCTCCACTACGTGCGGGTGATCATTATTCACCAAAGATTTACCAGAAATCAGCGCTTTTTCTTCAGCAGAACGAATATCAACGTGAATTTCAGAACAAGGTCCGCAAGGTCCTTGGTCACCCATTTCCCAGAAATTATCTTTTTTGTTTCCAAGAATAATTCGGTCTTCGTCGATCAACGTTTTCCAAATATCCCAAGCTTCTTGGTCGAAAGGCACATTCTCATCTGGATTTCCTTCAAAAACGGAAACATAAAGAATATCTTTTGGAATTTTATATACCTCAGTCAACAATTCCCAAGCCCAGTGAATTGCCTCTTTCTTGAAGTAATCGCCAAAAGACCAATTCCCCAACATCTCAAACATCGTGTGGTGATACGTATCAATCCCCACTTCCTCTAGATCATTATGCTTTCCAGAAACACGAAGACATTTTTGCGTATCGGCAATTCTTTTGCTTTTTGGAGTTCCATGGCCTAAAAAATATTCTTTAAACTGTGCCATTCCCGAGTTATTAAACATTAAGGTTGGATCATCCTTAAGAACTATTGGAGCGGAAGGAACTATTAAATGTCCTTTACTCTCGAAAAAATCTAGGAATTGCTTACGTACGTCTTGTGATTTCATTGTAAAATTTAAAGATTTAAAAATTTAAAGATGCAAAGATTAATCAGTAGAAATAAAATTTTTCAATTTTTAAATCTTATAATCTCTCAATCTGTTCTGCCCCAGATAGTAGTGGAAAGCTTCGAGATTTAGAAACTTATTTTTTCTTGAGAAGACAGAGCGACCAGAGGAAGCTCCTGCCAGCTCATTAGAAAAAAAAGTTTTCTAAACGAGAACTTGCAACGGATAGCTGGATTAGGCACATTATATTTATTATTTAAAAAAAGAGTAGAACAACTGAAACATTTATTAAATTTGTTCGACTTACCTTTAACTAATTTGCAAAAATAGGGTATTTTAAAATATGGCGAAAGTAAAATATTATTACGACTCAGAAAATCTGGCTTATACGAAAATAAAAACCAGAAAAAGGGCGAAAATTGGCTATGCAGTGCTGTTTTTATTAGCCTCGGCGCTGTTTGGTTTT
>DATEOV010000226.1:0-2798 GCA_035273645.1 Flavobacterium sp.
AACCCATTTGAAAAAAGAACAGCAATAAAAACAAGGTCTTTTTAGAATAAATCCTATTCCAGTTTTGTAGTAAATTAAAATGCATCACAAGAAATCTTGAATTATTTTTTCAATTCTAATACCCACATTTTCGTAGCAGGAATAGTCGTTTTATTCGAAGTATTAAATCCTTCCTCTGTTATAACATTTTTTGCAGATGTAAAACCCGCAGTTCTTTCGTCATACTTTTGAAAGTCAATTTCTTTTTCAGAATTGCTAGTATTCATAACACACATTATGGTTTGATTTTCATCATATCTAAAATAAACATACAATCCATCAACAGGAACATAATGCATCATTTTTCCCGTTTTAAGAGCCGAAGCATTTTTCCTAAAGTTGGCCAGTTTACGAACTAAATCCTGAGTTGACTTTTCGTCATCCGTCAATCCTTTTCCAGTAAATGCATTTTTAGAATCTTCTTTCCATCCCCCAGGAAAATCGGCACGAACCAAACCATCTGGAGCTTTAAACCCTTTCATCAACACTTCAGATCCATAATACAATTGCGGAACTCCCCTGCAGGTCAACAACCATTGAAATCCTATTTTTTGCTTTTCTACATTCTCCCCTACTAATGAGAAAAAACGCGGTTCATCATGATTGTCTAACAATAATACTTTTTGCATCGGGTTCTTACTCAAATAATCACTGCTTAATGTATAGTACAATCTATTAACCCCTTCTTTCCACCCAAAAGGTTCAGTCAAAGCAGGAATAATTCCGTAATACAAACTTTGAAAATCCACCACTGACGGCAAGTTGCTTTTGAAACTTACATCCATGTTATTTTGCTCAAAATACGCCTGATTAGCCACGCCATGAACCATAATTTCTCCAAAAATGGTTATTTTCGGAAACTCATCCATAATCGCTTTATTGCAACGATTCGCAAAATCCAAATCATTATAAGTATAGGTATCAAGACGAACTCCGTCAATACCAAACTTTTCAATATGCCAAATACAGTTTTGAATAATAAAATTGGCCATAAATGGATTGTCTTGATTAACATCTGGCATTATCTTATCAAACCAACCATCACTCATTCTTTTTTTATCCGATTTCGTACCATACGGGTCAAACAAAGGAATCTCTCTGTAATTTGTTTGAGTATATGTTGGCCAGCGATGAACCCAATCATTGGCTGGAGGATCTAGTTCTAAAAAATGAAAAGAACCAATATGATTGTAAACCGCATCAAAAATAAGCTTCATGCCTCTTTTATGTAATTGATCACTCAACTTCTCATACAAAGCATCATCGCCGTATCTCTTATCAATTTTATAATGATTGGTAATGGCATATCCATGTTCTGTTCTTTTTTCCATATCATTTTCCATAATTGGAGTAAACCATAATGTGGTAACGCCAAGCCCTTGGATATAATCTAGATTATTGATCACACCTTGCAAATCACCTCCATGTCGATCGTACATTTCGCTTCGGTTAAGGGATTGATCTCTCATTCCTTTTACCCGATCATTCGTCACATCACCGTTACTGAAACGATCCACCATAATTAAATCAATAAAATCGCTAGATGTTACCCCTTGAGCATATTGAGTTCCATTACCCGATCTTCGATTATAAAGTGGCCATTTTATCTTTTGCTTCCCTCCTTTTTGGTTCAACTCGATAATTACATCTCCGGCTACTGCCTCTGGCGAAATGACAATATCTATCGCAATATATTTTTGGTTTGGAAAAGAATAAGTCTTTACAACGGTTATTCCAGGATAATTAATTCCTACTTTATCCGTAGTAAAAGAATCATCTGCACTTCGAATAAGTAATTGTATTGAGTTAGTCTTCATTCCTACCCACCAATTTGTGGGATAGACTTCGGTATTTTTGGCATTTGCTACCAAAGAAAAACCAAACATTAGCATTAAAATTAAAGCTGCTTTCTTCATAATAGTTGTTTATGGGTTTTAATAGTCTGCGAAAGATATTTCACTTTTCGATCATCAAAAAGCAACTTATTTAAACAACATATTTAGTATTGCAAACAACCATTTAAAATCATTTGTGTCGTTTAAATCAGAATAATGCTTTCTGCAACAGATCAATTTTGATTCTAAAGCAAAACCCTTAGCTTTACATTTCAGAAACAGATTCGAAAATGAATGATCTAACTATATATTCAGGAAGCACATCCCAAAAAATAAAAATGTATACAATCTATTGGTTGGGATATATCTTGTTGTTCAGTTTGATTCAAGGTTTGCCAACAGCCGACTTTTGGAGAGCATTATCCAATGAATGTTATAGTGTATTCCCTAAAATATTGTTTGTTTTACTAATTGTAGAGATAGCAATGCCCCGTTTATTCTTCAAGAAAAGAAAAGCGCTCTTCATTCTTACGTATCTGTTTTCAATCCTTTTCTTTGCCTTCATTCAGCGGTTAATTGACAACTACATTATTATTGCTTTCTATTTAACCGAATGGAAATCCGAACCATTATTATCGGCGCCCGTTTACCTATATAATGTTATTAAATTACAATTTGTTGTCACGATACCTCTAGCAATAAAGCTCGTCTATTACCTTGCCGAAGAAAAAAACAGAGTTCAATCGATTCTGTCCGAAAAATTGCAAGCCGAATTGTTTTCATTACGGAATCAGTTTCATCCTCATTTTTTATTTAATGTACTCAATAGTTTGTACTCGAAAATTCTCAGTAAATCAAATGATTCTGCAGATATTGTCCTCAAGATTTCAGATTTTCTTCGCTATTCTGTTTATGAGGTAAACA
>DATEOV010000227.1:0-5718 GCA_035273645.1 Flavobacterium sp.
CATAACGGAAAAGATTGGCCAGGAAAATACGAAGCCGTTCAATGGGCTTTTGTTGAATTCATCAAGAAAGTTGCTACTTACGAGCAAGTTTTTTTGGTCGTTGCTGATGAAAATCAAAAAAATAAAGTAGCCGAAATGCTGGAAACAGCTCACGTAAAAATGAGTAATGTCTCTTTCATTATACATAAGACCAATCGTAGCTGGATGCGTGATTCCGGACCGATCATTGTCAAAAATGGCACAAAAAGAGAAGCTTTAAATTTCAATTTTAACGGTTGGGCAAAATATAAAAACATCAATTTAGACAAACACGTTCCTGCCAAATTGGGTGAATTTCTAAATATTCCGGTAACCCAGGTAATGTACAAAGGGAAACCTGTAATTGTTGAAGGAGGTGCTATTGACGTAAACGGAAAAGGAACACTGTTAACTTCTGAAGAATGTTTGATGCATCCCGATATTCAGGTTCGAAATGCTGGATTTACCAAAGAAGATTATGAAGCCATTTTCAAAGAATATTTAGGAATTACTAATGTAATATGGTTGGGTGATGGAATTGAAGGTGATGATACGCACGGACATATCGATGATTTATGCCGATTTGTAAACGAAGACACGATTGTAACAATAGTCGAATTGGACCCAAACGACAACAACTACAAACCGTTACAGGACAATTTGAAAAGACTACAAAATGCCAAGCTAGAAAATGGAAAAGCTCCAATTGTAGTAGCGTTACCAATGCCAAAAAGAATTGATTTTGAAGGATTGCGTTTACCCGCCAGTTATGCCAATTTCTTGATTTTGAACAATTGTGTTTTGGTTCCTACTTTTAATGATGCAAATGATAGAGCTGCACTAAATATTTTGGCAGAATGTTTCCCTGATCGAGAAATAATTGGAATCAGTGCTACTGACTTCATTTGGGGATTTGGAACATTGCATTGCTTGAGTCAGCAAATTCCAGAGTAAATTTAATACTCTAAATAAAAAAAAGACTTGTAGAAATAATTATTTCTACAAGTCTTTTTTATGATAAAGAATCTTTTTTTAATCCCTCGTAAAAGGAAGTTTTTGATTATCGCTGATAATCATTTCAAATCCATTTTTAGCTTCGTTAAATTGAAATTTAACTCCTGCTTCTTTAGATTCAAATAAATCTTTACCAATTGGGGTAAGAGAAAATTTTGGATAATCTGTAATCTCTGCAAAAAGCACACTGTTTTTTTCAGTCATTTCAATTTTCAAAGGTGCTTTAGTTGTTGAATATTTACCAAGATAAGCATCCAAAATGATATCTTTTTCAATCGCTCCATTACCTGACTTCCAAGTATTATTGCTTTCATTTACATCTGGAAATGCATGATCAGGATCAATAACCACACTCTCGATTTCTTCAGTAGTATTAACTTTGAAAGACCAATCTGTATTACGTTGCCAAATTTCTACAGGTAATTTAACACGAGTTACTTTTCCACTTTTGGTTTTTACATCCAAAACAACAGGCATAGGCATTTTTTCAAAGTTTTCAATTGTGATTACAGCTCCTTTACTAGCATCATTTTTCACATATTTAACAGAATTTATTCCTTGATCCAAACGCCAGTTATTCACAAACCAAGCTCTCCAAAACCAACTTAGATCTTCACCAGCCACATTTTCTATAGTTCTAAAAAAATCATCTGGAGATGGATGTTTGAAAGCCCAACGCTCTACATAAGTTCTAAAAGCCAAATCAAAACGTTCTGGCCCCAATACTTGCTCTCTCAACATTATTAAACCTGCACTTGGTTTAAAATAACACAAAAGACCAATGTTTTTTTCCTTCATATTATCAGGAGAACTCATAACAGGTTCCGTTTTTGAATTTGTAAAATAATCTGCATTTTTATGCATATCAGTTACTTTACTTTTATATTCACCATTATTAAAATCAACAGAGCTTAGCGAATTAATAAAAGTATTGAATCCTTCGTCCATCCAACCAAATAAACGCTCATTCGAACCAACAATCATCGGGAACCAGCCATGACCGAATTCATGATCCGTAACTCCCCATAAATCTTCTCCTTTTGATTCCCAGCTGCAAAAAACAATTCCTGGGTATTCCATTCCTCCTTCATTTCCGGCTACGTTGGTTGCAACAGGGTAAGGATATTCAAACCATCTTTTAGAATAATTCTCAATCGAAGTTTTAGTATATTCAGTAGAGCGTCCCCAAGCCTCATTCCCTGCACTTTCCACAGGATAAGCTGACAATGCAAGAGATTTTGCACCGCTAGGCAAATTAATTCTAGCTCCGTCCAATATAAATGCTGGTGAAGATGCCCATGAAAGATCACGAGAGTTTTTAATTTTGTAATGCCATGTTTTTTCAGAAGTTGTTACTGCTTTTGATGCATTTGCTGCCACTTCTTCGGCAGTACGAATCATTACTGTTTTTTCACTTTGCTTTGCTTGGGCAATTCTTTTTTGTTCTTCAGCAGAATATACTGCAGTTGAATTTAACAACTCACCAGAACAAACTACAATGTGGTTTGAAGGTACTGTAATATTAACATCAAAATCACCATACTCTAAATAAAACTCAGAAGCACCTAAATATGGATTGGTATTCCAACCTCTTAAATCATCATACACACACATACGAGGATACCATTGTGCTATAGTGAAAATTTTACCGTTTTTGGTTTCCAAAACTCCAGTTCTATCAGAACCTTCTTTTGGAGAAATGAATGAAAAATCGATTTTTATTTTCACAACTCCACCTCTTGCTTTCAAATCATCTGGGAGAAAAACTTGCATTCTAGTATCTGTGATGATATATTTTGCCTCTTTTTCAACAGATTTACCACCTTTCGAAGTGGTAACAATCTTGACAGATTTAATTTTATGACCTCCGTCAAAAATTTCACCTTGAGCTCCATTACGACTACCCGCTAATGGAACAAGTGCATTTCCTCTGGAATCAGATTTGAATAAATTTTGATCCAAATGCATCCATACAAAAGACATTTTATCATAACTATTGTTAGTGTAGGTAACTATACCTGTCCCAACAATCTCATTCGTTTTTTCATTCAGTTTGGCAGTCAATTTATAGTCTGCCCTGTTTTGCCAGTATTCATGACCCGGCTCACCACTTGCAGATCTTGTGGATGTACCATTATTTATATAAAAAAATGGTCCAAAGGCATCATGATAATCATACTTTGAGACTGGATTAGTAGTAGATGTGCTAGTTGCAGGAGCATCTTGACTCCAAGAAGCACTAAACACGATTAATAAAGTCAGTTGAAACAATACTCTAATACGATTATTTTTCATAAGGTTAATTTTAATTGTTTTTTATTTAGGTATTACATAATTGGTGTGCTAGCAATCGATATTCGAAACCTATTTCTTTATGTTTATTTCATAAAATTTGTGTTTCTAAAGCAAATTAATGGAAAAAAAATCAGATTTCAGCTTAAAATTAAGAATTTGATTGATTTTATGTTTCAAATATATTCTCAATTTTCTTTCTTAAAACAAGAATTATAAAATATCTTTACAACACCAATTTTAACAACAAAAAACAACTATTATTGTGACCACAACTATTTCCAACCCCTATTTAACTGCTCAAATAAAACATACTGGAGCCGAATTATGTTCCTTAAAAGACGATTCTAACAAAGAATACATTTGGAGTGGAAACCCAGCCTTTTGGGGAAAACATTCTCCTGTTCTATTCCCAATTGTAGGTACACTAAAAGACAATTCATACCAACATAACAATGTTCAATATCAATTGTCCCGACACGGTTTTGCCCGTGAAATGGAATTTGAATTGATTGACAAACAAGAAAATAGCGCTACTTTTTCATTAGTAGCATCTTCAGAAACCAAAGAAAAATACCCATTTGATTTTGATTTGCACTTGGTTTATACCTTAGAAAACAAATCCTTAAAAATAGAGTACAAAGTCTTCAATAATGGGGAAACAAAAATGCCTTTTTCGATTGGAGCACATCCAGCTTTTGACCTACCAGGGAATTTTGAAAATTACAGCCTAGTTTTTGAGAAAGAAGAAAATTTAAATTATTATTTGTTAGAAGACGGTTTAATTTCGAATACTACTAATGAATTGTCTTTAAATAAAAATGAATTGCCGCTAAATTACAAACTGTTTGAAAATGATGCTTTGGTTTTCAAAAAAATAACTTCCAAATCGATAACCATTTTGGAAAAATCCAAACCATTTTTAAAAGTAAGCTATTCTGATTTTCCGGATTTAGGAATTTGGACTCCGTCAAATGCTCCTTTTATATGTATAGAACCTTGGTTTGGTTATTCTGACACTGTTGATAAATTTGGTAATCTTTTTGAAAAGGAAGGCATCCAAATACTGGAAGCAAACACCACTTTTCATTCTGCTTTCAGTATTGAAATTCTCTAAACTAATAACAAATTGAACGTTATGCTAGAAATTAATTTTTTACCGTTTCCAATATTAGAAACCCAACGTTTACTTTTAAGACAACTCAGTGCAAATGACGCTGACTCTATTTTGTCTTTGCGTTCAAATGATGAAGTCATGAAATACATTCCGAGACCTTATCTCAAAAGTAAAGAAGATGCCTTGGAACTTATTGCCATGTTTGATGATAAAATAGAAAACGGCATTGGCATCAACTGGGGTATTTATTTCCTTGGCGAACCTGAAAAACTCATAGGAATTATTGGTTACTACCGAATGAAACCTGAACATTACAGAGCCGAAGTGGGTTATATGATATTTCCAAAATACAATGGAAAAGGAATCGTATCGGAAGCATTACAAAAGGTGATAGAGTATGGATTTAAAGATATGAAACTGCATTCCATAGAGGCTGTTTTGGATCCTGAAAACAAAGGTTCAGAAAAGGTTTTACTTAAAAATGGCTTTGTAAAAGAGGCTCATTTATTGGAAAATGAATACTACGAAGGTCGTTTTCTTGATTCAATGATCTATTCACTTTTGAATAAATAATTTTAATGTCGGTTAATGTATAATTGCTTCAATTTAAAAAAATGATAATCCAAAAAGCAAGCATAAATGACAATGAAATTTTGACAGAAATAACAAAAAAGTCAAAAGCCTATTGGGGATATTCTGAAGAACAGATTTTAAAATGGAATAACAACCTAACCGTTTCCGTAGTCTATATTGAAACCAATTGCGTCTTCACATTAGTAAATGACAATAAAATAATTGGTTATTATTCTTATATCATAAATGAGGAAAAGAATGTAATACTTGACAACCTGTTTATTTTACCAGAATATATTGGAAAAGGGTTTGGAAAATACTTGATGACCGATTTTTTAGATCGAATGAAAAAAGAGAAATTTGAAAAGATAACTCTAGATTCTGAACCAAATGCTGAAAATTTTTATCTAAAATTCGGATTCAAAAAAATTGGAGAATTCGAAACTTCAATAAAAAATAGGTTTATGCCAATTATGGAAATGAGCCTTTAGAACAACGAATCAAAAAAAGCAGGCAAAATGGATTTAGACAATCAAAAAGAATATTGGAACGAAGTAGCCGAAATCAAAACTTTTACACATCCGATTAACATAAAATTAACAAATCGTTTTTTAAACAAACAAAGTATAATTGTTGACTTTGGGTGTGGATATGGAAGAATTGTAAAAGAATTGACGGATTTAGGGTTTGAAAATGTTTCAGGG
>DATEOV010000228.1:0-3879 GCA_035273645.1 Flavobacterium sp.
ATGTTGCTTGGTTGCAGGCGACAGATGGCAATATTGATTATATCAACAGTTTTATTGAAGTTTATAATGATCCATTAGGATATAGAGGTTCTTATGAATCCGTTGTTCAAATTAAGGATTTTGATATGTCCAAAAAAATGGAAGTAGTTTCCAACAATGCACAATGGTTTGAAGATAATTCACCATTGGCACCAGAACATAAAAAGAAAAATGTAGTTGGAGTTTCATACAAAACGGTTGTTGTTGCTGGTGAATCTGGGGATTCATCTCCAAGTACACCAATTGGGGTGAATTTGCCAAATGCAGATTGGATTCGTGCGGAACATGGTTCTAAATCGGTTTCACTTGGAAATATTATTGACGCTTACTCCAAAGCTGCAGGAAAGGGAAGATTACAAGAATTTGCAAATGATGCTGAGGAAATTAGATTGGCCGAAAAATATGCTGATTTAGGAGGTAAATTGCATACTTCTTTACATGAAGTGGTTGGACATGCTTCAGGTCAAATCAATCCTGGAGTTGGAACTCCAAAAGAAACTTTGAAAAATTATTCTTCAACATTAGAGGAAGGAAGAGCTGATTTAGTTGGATTGTATTATTTGTACAATCCGAAAATTCAAGAAATTGGTTTGGTAGATAATTGGAAAGAATTGGGAATGCAGTGTTACGACAGTTACATCAGAAACGGTTTGATGACTCAATTGGTACGTTTAGAGTTGGGTGCAAATATTGAGGAGGCTCATATGAGAAACCGTCAATGGGTAAGTGTTTGGGTATTTGAAAAAGGTAAAAAAGATAATGTTATCGAAATAATTAACCGTGATGGGAAAACCTATTTTAATATTACCGATTACGATAAATTACATGATTTATTTGGTCAATTATTAAAAGAAGTACAACGAATTAAATCAGAAGGCGATTATGAAGCAGGAAAAGCATTGGTAGAAAATTATGGCGTGAAAGTTGATCAAAAATTACATGCTGAAGTGTTGGAACGTAACAAGCAATTTCCAGATGCTCCTTATAGTGGATTTGTAAATCCAGTTTTGGTTCCAAAGCTAAATGCCAAAGGAGAGATAATATCGATTGCAATAGAACAACCTAAAACATTTGCGGAACAAATGTTGAATTATTCTAAAATTTATGGTTTCTTACCATTAGAAAATTAAAAAGTATAATGCTACACAATACGAAAAACGCCCACAGTGATGTGGGCGTTTTTAATTTAGCGAAAGCACTAAGTTTTAGTTCTTAGAATCTTCCGAATATTAATGCTTAAAATAGATTTTGATTACAAATAGAAGTCCAATAAATACCAAAAAACCAATTAAGATTTTATAATTCCCTTTATAGAAAACTTTGTGTAGGTTGGCATCTTTTCGATAAGCAAATACCATTGCGATGACAAAAGCGATAAAAAAACAGAGTGCAAATATTAATTGACCTTGACTAAACATGTTTGAATATTTTTTGGCAAATTTAGCTAATAGTTTAGAAATAGTTGTTAATTTTCCATTTCAAATAAATAATAATAAAGGATGGAAAAACAAATCAACGCTGTTAAGGAATTTCATACAGCATTTAGGATAGGTCATAGTGAAACACCAATAGCTAGTTTAGGTGAAGCCAAAAATATACTTCGTTATAATTTGATGAAAGAAGAGAATGAAGAATATCTCGAAGCTGTTCAGAATAACGACTTAGTAGAAATTGCTGATGCACTTGGGGATATGATGTATATTCTTTGCGGGACTATTATAGAACATGGTTTACAACATAAAATTGAAGCCGTTTTTGATGAAATTCAGCGTTCTAATATGAGTAAATTAGGTGAAGACGGAAATCCTATTTACCGTGAAGACGGGAAAGTAATGAAAGGACCAAATTATTTTAAACCTGATTTTTCGAAACTTATTTAGTTGGCGGAACTAAGAAATTATATCGGTAGTGATAAAATAAAAAAAGCGATTTTCATTTAGAAAATCGCTTTTTTTATCTGAAATCTTAATTCTGCTATCTATACTTTAACCGTCCAACCAAAAGTATCTTCCGATAATTTGTTTTGAAGGTTTGTTAGTTTTTCTTTCAATAAAGAAGCAAATGAATTTTCAATTTTTGGCAATTCATAGTAAACGTCTCTGTAAGAGTAACCTGCAATTGGGTTAACAACTGCTGCAGTACCTGCACCAAAGATCTCTTTTAAAGTTCCATTTTTAGAAGCTTCCACAAGTTCAGAAACCAATACAGGACGAACATCTACCGAGATTCCTTCTTTTTTGGCCATGTCGATAAGACTTTTTCTAGTAATACCATCTAAAATACGCTCACTTACAGGCGCAGTCAACAAAGTGTCATTTATTCTAAAAAACACGTTCATTGTACCTGCTTCTTCAAGTTTAGTATGCGTAGCGTCATCAGTCCAGATTACTTGTTGGAATCCTTGCTTGTTAGCCAAAGTTGTTGGGTAAAATTGAGCAGCGTAGTTACCGGCAGCTTTTGCAGCACCAATACCTCCATTTGCAGCTCTACTGTAATGTTCTGCAATTAATACTTTTACTTCTCCTGAATAATATGATTTTGCAGGAGATAGTAATATCATAAATTTATAATCTTCAGATGGATTTGCAACTACACCAGTTCCTGTAGCTATCATAAAAGGTCTGATGTACATAGTACTTCCATTTCCTTTTTTTACCCAAGCTTGGTCTAATTTCAATAATTGTTTCAATCCTTCCATAAAAACAAATTCAGGAACTTCTGGCATCGCCATTCTTACGGCTGATGTATTGAAACGTTTGTAGTTTTCATCTGGTCTAAAAAGCCATACATCATTATTGTCATCTTTGTAAGCTTTCATACCTTCAAAAATGGCTTGTCCATAATGAAAGACTTTGGCAGATGGATCAAGTAAGAAAGGTGCATACGGTTTAATAACTGGTTGTTGCCATTCTCCATTTATGTAATCACATTCAAATAAATGATCTGTGAATACTGCTCCAAAGCTTAAATTATCAAAATCAACTTCATTTATTTTTGAAGTAGCTGCTTTTATTATTTCTATTTTGTTGGCTTGAGTGGTACTCATAATTGTTGCTTAATATGTTTAAAAAAATAGTTATTTAGTTAATAAAATGGCTGCAGTAAAAAAAGTTTTTCTATTACCAGTAATATTGATTGCAAAATTAAATAAAAATCGGATAAATACTTGTCAAAATATCATTAATTATGGTGTTTAACTGTGATTTATTTATTGTATAATTTTATTTGAAAATTGAAGTGAAATTATATGGATTATCTAAAAAATATGGTTTTTAGATAGTGATAAGAAATTCTTTTATTTAATTTTGAACACATTATAGTGTTTGGAAATACTATATCACCTCAAAAAATACATTTTGGAAA
Organism: Flavobacterium sp.; assembly: GCA_035273645.1. Classification (GTDB taxonomy): domain Bacteria; phylum Bacteroidota; class Bacteroidia; order Flavobacteriales; family Flavobacteriaceae; genus Flavobacterium. The sequence goes on from DATEOV010000228.1 coordinate 3,403, forward strand.
GAGAAATTATACGCACTCAGGATGGTTCTACAACAATTCATATCAAAGAATGGAATGAATGCTACCATTCTAAACATGGTGCAATACAGGAAGCTAAGCATGTTTTTATAAAAAATGGTTTGGCATTGTTTCCAAATCAAAGTATCTCAATTCTTGAAATTGGTTTTGGTACAGGTTTAAATACTTTTATAACCTATTTGGAAGCTCAAGAATTAGGTCAAACTATTAATTATGTTGGAGTAGAAGCCTATCCGATTTCTGAACATGAAATTCAATCTATGAATTATTTGGAGGAATTGGATGCTTTAGATTCAAAGCCTATTTTTGACAAAATACATTCAGTAAATTGGGAAGAAAAAAATGATTTGTCAGAAACCTTTTCTTTGACAAAAAGAAAGCAGTTTTTTGAGGATATTGAGGATATAGAAAAATTTGATTTAATTTATTTTGATGCTTTTGGTTATCGTGTTCAACCAG
>DATEOV010000229.1:0-2913 GCA_035273645.1 Flavobacterium sp.
TTATGGTTTCCATCATGCGCTGCATGTCATTTTTGATATAACTGACCGCCGGCATAATAGAATCAAAGTTAGGTTTGGCATAAAAATAAACTGAACCCGTAACAAAATGTTTAATACTGTCAGTAGCATAAAACTGGGAATTGGTAGCCGCATTTCCATCTACTTGATAAAACATTCCGTACACTTTTTTATCAGGGTTAAGATAAGGTTGCTCCAAGATGTCATCTGCTTTGATGACGTGCTCGTAAGTTAATTTTTGAGCATCCCTAAGCAATGTTTTTATATTGCCATTCACGGGTTTGTAGGTCAGGTAAATAGTGGCTTTCATCTTTGGATATGTAATTGAGTATCCACAATTCTTATCTTCTTTGACAATTGCTTTGGAATTCATGTCAAATTCAAAAGGGCAATGACCTTTAAGGGTAACATATTCCGCTTCGGGGTAATCCAATCTTAAATAACTGGCCGGTTTAGGCAAAACATCATTTTTACACCCAATTACAGTATAAAAGAATGTAAAAAGTAGCGTTATAGCTGTGATTTTTTTAAGCATTTTAATTTTATTCAATCGTTACTTTAATTTGTTTGACACGTTTTTGGTCCACAGATTCGATGACAAACGTACAGCTTTCAAAAATTATTTTCTGTCCCTTTTTAGGAAAATTGCCTAAAATCTCAAGAATAAATCCTGCCAGTGTTTCTGCTTCTCCTTTTCGTTCTTCAAATAAATCTTCATCCACATCAATAATCCTATAGAAATCCTTTAGATTTATTTTGCCTTCAAAAATATAATTTTTATCATCAATTTGAGAATAATTAACGGGTGCATCATCATATTCATCGCTTATTTCGCCAACTATCTCTTCAATTACGTCTTCTAATGAGACTAATCCAGATGTTCCTCCATATTCATCAACCACAATGGCCAAATGGCTTTTTAGACTTTGAAAATCTTTTAGCAAATTGTCCAGTTTTTTATTTTCGGGAACAAAAAATGGCTCTCTCAATAAAGTGGTCCAATCAAACTCGATGGCGTTTATATAAGGAAGTAAATCTTTAACAAACAAAACGCCTTCTATTTGGTCAATATTGTCTCGATATACAGGAATTCTGGAGAATCCTTTTTCTATTATTTTTGGATAAATTACCGCAAAAGTTTCTGAGATTTCCAACGCAAAAACATCTATCCTCGGGCTCATAACCTGTTTGGTGTCGGTATTTCCAAAAGACACAATTCCTTCCAGTATTTTTTGTTCTTCGGTTGAAGTTTCACCAGTGTCTGTTAATTCCAAAGCTTGGGATAGTTGATCGACCGAGAAATTTGATTTTTGTTTTCCTAATTTATTCTGCAAAAACAGAGTTATTGAACGCATTGGAAGACTTACCGGCGATAATATTTTGTCTAATCCGGAAACGGGATAAGCGATTAATTGTGCAAACTTTATATTGTTTCTACTGGCGTATACTTTTGGTAAAACTTCACCAAAAAGCAATAACAGAAAAGTAACCAAAATCACTTCGGTAATGAATTTTAAAATAGGAGATTGTATCGCTGTAAAAAGGTCTTTTCCAATAAAGGAAAATAAAATAACTACGGCAATGTTAATGAAATTGTTTGCTACGAGTAATGTAGCTAAGAGTTTTTTGGGTTTCTCCAAAAGGTTGACTATTATTTTTCCTTTGGAGTTATTTTCCTGAATGGTATTGTCTAAATCTTTTTGTGATAAGGAAAATAAAGCTACTTCGGCGCCCGAAACCAATGCGGAGCAAAAAAGCAAAATAATAATTCCGATAAAACCGAATATTAAAGTAAGGTCAACTTGAGATGCAATCTCTAAACTGGGCTCTGGGTCCAAATTAAAATGAATTAGTTAAACAATTAAAACGGCAAGTCGTTGATAGGCAAGTCGTTATTTTGAGCGTCAAAGTTAGTGTTTTTTGTGGATTCTGAAGAATTTAATGTCTTATTGCTTTCGGTATCTTTTTTAGTAGTCAAAAAAGTAAACTCGGTCACCTGAATTTCCATTGTGTGTTTGGTGGTGCCATCTTCGGCTTGCCATTGTCTTGATTTTATTCTGCCTTCAACGTAAATCTTATCTCCTTTCGAAAGGTATTTTTCGCAAATTTCGGCCGCTTTGTTGCGTACTACTAGATTATGCCATTCTGTAGAAGTGATTTTTTCGTTGGTCGTTTTGTTGAGGTAGACTTCATTTGTAGCCAATTGAAATCTACCGATGCAGTTTCCCCCGTCAAAATAATGCATTTTGACATCGTCGCCAAGATGGCCTATAAGCATCACTTTATTTAATGTTCCATTCATGATTTGGTGGTATTTCTATCAAAGGTACATTATTTTTTGAAAACTATTTTTATTGGATTTCTAGAAATAATTGTATTCATAAGTAAAACTAAATTACTTTTTAATACTGTATATCTCGTTTTCTGGCTTGGGTGAGGGATGGAAGCAAGTTACCGAAGTAACGCGGACAGCCCGACTCTATAAAGCAATGGGGCCGAATGCGCGTTCCTATAAGTTAGCCCCGTTGCTTTATAGGGGCACCCCCAAATGATTTTACAGTTTTTCCTCAATGAAATTATGAATCACTATCGGGAATGGGAAAGTTTTGGCTGTTTCGAGATCGATACCATTTTCGATTGTGCCTTTTAAACTTGCCTTCCAAAATTTGATGTGTAAATGTTGGTGCGAGAGTTTATGGACGATGCTTTCTTCATTATATTCCATAAGGCTCTCCATTTTGTTTTCCTGGAAAAAGTTTTGATTGATTTGTTGAGCTACGGTTTCGAAATCTTCGACTTTGTCGGTTTCGATTAAAGGGAACTCATATAGATTGTGCCAGATTCCTTTGGCGGTGCGTTTCTGGATGATGGTGTTCTCCAAATCATCGACTGCTA
>DATEOV010000230.1:0-13433 GCA_035273645.1 Flavobacterium sp.
ATTGTTCCAATGAAGCGTCTTTTGGCATTTCGATTTGAACTAAGAATTCCCCACTATCTGAAGAGGCAAAGAATTCTCCTCCAATAAAACCACCACCCATTAATCCGATAGTAGATCCGAAAAACAAAATTAAAACCACACCGATCGTTTTGAAATAGTGATCTAAACACCAGTGTAATAATTCGGTAACCCAGTTTGTAAAACGAGTTAAATAGCTTTCGAATCCAAGAATAGTTTTTCCGAACAAGTTTTTACCTTCAATGTGTTCCAATTTCCCAAAACGAGAAGACAACCACGGAATAATAGTAAATGAAGCCAACAATGAAAACAATGTTGAAATAATTACGGTAACGCAAAACTGTGTAATGATATTGGATACCAATCCGGAACTCATTGCAATTGGTAAAAACACCACGACAATTACCAATGTAATCGAAGTTACAGTTCCACCGATTTCGGCTGTTCCGTCGTAAGCGGCACGAATACGGCTTTTACCCATTTCCATATGCCTGTAGATATTCTCCAATACCACAATCGCATCATCGACCAGAATACCCACAACAAGTGAAAGTCCTAATAAACTCATCAAGTTTAAAGTATATCCCATTAGGTAAATTCCAATGAAGGTTGCGATTAATGAAACAGGAATCGAAACCATTACAATCAATGAGTTTCTAATACTGTGTAAGAAGAACAACATTACAAAAGCAACCAATACTACAGCAATCATTAAATCGTGAATTACAGAATCTGCAGCTTCCAGGGTGTAAACCGTACTGTCTTTGGCTATTTCCAGTTTTAATTGATTGGTTTTATAATCGCTTTCTAATTTACTAATGCTTTTGTGCAATAGCTCACTTACCGCTACGGCATTCGCATCTGATTGTTTAATTACCTGTAAAATAATAGCGCTTTTTTGATCAACACGAGAAATTTTTTCGGCAATTTTTTGGGCATCCTGTACATCGGCAATGTCTCTCAAACGAATTTCAATTCCGCCTTTAGAAGAAACAACTAAGTTTCTTAGTTCTTCAACATTCTTGTATTTTCCGGCAAGACGAATTAATATTTTTTGATTACGGGTTTGGATGTTACCTGTTGGGAAATCCAAGTTGGATGACAAAATAACCTGTTGTACTTGAGGAACCGAAAGTCCGTAACCTTGCATTTTTACTGCATCAAGATTCACTTGAATTTCTCTTTCCTGACCACCAATAATATTTATCTGTGCCACACCGGTTACACGAGATAATACGGGAGCAATTTTTTTATCAATTAAATCATAAAAAGCAGCTTCGTCCATTTTTCCGTTGGCACCAATAGTCATAATTGGTAAATCACTCAGCGAGAATTTAGATAACGATGGTGTTTTTGCATCATCGGGTAAATCACTTATCAAAGCATTGATTTTTCGCTGTGCGTCATTCATCGAAATGTCAACTTTTGCTTGTGTTGTCAATGTAACCGTAACTACAGATAAACTTTCGTATGACTTGGAATCAATTTTTTTGATGTTTTCCAAAGAGGCGATTCCATCCTCAATTTTTTTGGTCACCGTGTTTTCAACCTCACTTGGAGAAGCTCCAGGATAAATAGTCGAAATGGTGATTACGTTTTGTTCGAATTTAGGAATCAATTCATAGCCCAATTGGCTATAGCTGAACAGTCCACCAAGGGTAAGAATCGTAAATAATACAATTATTATCGACGGACGTTTTATGGATATTTCTGCTAATTTCATGTTTTTGGCTTTAGGCTTTAGGCTTTAGGCAATAAGCTTAATGCTTATGGCGTATAGCTTAATGCTTTTGATTATTTAATGATTTCTACTGTATTACCGTCTTGCAAGTTAATTTGCCCTGTAACAATTACAGTTTCACCATCAGATAATCCGTCAACTATTTCTACTTGTTCTCCTATGATTCTTCCAGAAGTTACTTTTTTCAATTTAGCGATACCATTTTCTACAACAAAAACTTCATTACTGCTCACACTTCCTACGAAAGCGTTTCTAGGAACTACTTTTAATTGAAGTTTTTGTTTAGAACCAAAATTAGCAGTTCCATACATTCCCGCTTTTAAGCTGTTATCAGCGTTGTTTGTGATTTCAAGTTCAACTGGGAAATTCAAGGTCTCATCTGCTTTTGCAGCAATAAAAGTAATTTTACCTGCAAATGCTTTATTAGGAAATACACTTGAAGTAACATTAATAGTGTTTCCTAATTTTAAACTAGCTACTTGACTTTCGTTTACGGTAACTTTTAATTTCAATTTAGAAACATTTACAATGTCAAACATTGCTGTAGCAGGCATTCCTGTCAAAATAGAACCTGGCTCGATGTATTTTTTATTGATAAAACCTTTAATTGGTGCTTTTACTTTAGTATCTCCAACGTTGATGTTTGCTTGTTTCAAGTTGTTTGCCGCATTAGTCAAAGCCAATTTTGCCTGATCCAATTGTTGTTTGGTAACACCTCCTGAATTAAAAGCGTTTAGATAACGGTCATAATCAGATTTTGCATTGTCATAAGAAGCTTTTGCAGTTTGGGCATTTACATTTATAACGTCACTTCTAACGATTACCAATGTTTGTCCAACATTTACATAATCACCTTCTTTTACCAAAACGCTAATTACTTTACCTGATTTTTCAGCAGAAAAAGTCAATTCTTGAATCGGTTCAAAATTTCCATTGGCTAAGAAATCCAATGAAACATCTTCGGTTTTTACCTGAGCTGTTTTTACGGATACAGCTGCATTTTTTTCGGCAACAATATCAGTTTTAGCTTTGTTCTCAGTTTTGTTCTTATTTAAAGTAAAAGCAATAAGTCCTAATGCTCCTAAAATTACGACTATGGTTATTATATTTTTTTTCATTTTGTTTTAGTTTAATAGGGTTTTAAGTTCTCCTTTTGATTTGATTAATGTTATTTCTGCTATTTTGTAGGCTAGTACTGCTCTGGTATAATTGTTCTGTGCTTCAAGAGATGCGTTTTCAGCATCCAATAAATCAGTTAATGATGCTAATCCTTGTAGATAATTGTTTTTGGTGTTTTTCAAAATATCACCAGCCAAACGCATATTTTCTTTTTGATTTCCGATGGTTATAAGGTTGTTCTCAATTTGAGTTTTGGCATTTCTGTAATCTAAATCAAGGGAAAGTTGAGTGTCTTTAATATCTTCCTGTAGCGTTCTGATGTCTACATCAGCTTGTCTTACTCTGGCACGAGTTCCAAAACCTGTAAAAATAGGCACTCTCAAATTCAATCCAATTGCTGAATAGTCAGACCAGTAAACTCCATCGGCAGGTTTTGCAAAAAGTGGTACTTCTGGTCCTTGTCCGATGTAATTATATCCTGCTACCAAATTAAGTGTTGGGTAATATTCGGCTTTAATGGCTGTTTTTTGAAATTGCAATAATTCTTCTTGTTTTTTCAAAAGCAAATATTCGGTTCTGTTTTCAACATTTGGAGCTTCAGATAAAGCCGCAGGAGTTGCTTCAAATTCTGTTTTTGGAATTACGATTACAGTTTCAATAGGCATTCCCATAAAAAACTTCAATGCATTTTCCTGTAATTGAATTTGGTTTATAATTTGTTGACGGTCCGTATCGATGTTTGACATTTTCACGATGATTCGGTCCAAGTCAATTTTTTTGGCCAAACCATTATCAAATTGCCCTTTTACAATGTCTCGAACTTTTGTTGTATTCACATAGTTACTGTCCAATAAAGCTAATCTTTCACGTTGCACGTAAACAGAGTAATAATTGTTTGCTACTTTTTCAATTACTTGCTCTTCTGTCAATTGATTGTTTATTTGATAAAATTCACGAGTGCTTTGTGCTGCTCTCAATCCTGTAAAAACAGATTGGTCAAAAATCGTTTGGGTCAATGTGACTCCAGCGCCCGATGTCCATTTTTGTCCAAAAGAAGCCTGAATTGTAGTTCCTGGAGCACCAAAAGCAGATCCATCAATTACATTGGTTTGTAAAATAGGATTGTACGTTAAGCTTCCGTTTGCAGATATTTGTGGTAAAGCTCTTGAACGAACTTCTTCGATTTGGTATTCACTGTTTTCAACACTTAATCTTGCTTTTTTAGCTTCGGCTTTGTTCTCAAGTGCGTAAGTAATTGCCGCTTTTAGCGTAAGCGGATTTGTTGCTGTTGTACTTACCCCTTGGGATTGTGCAGTGATAGCAAAGGTTAAGAATGTTAATAAAAGTATTCTTTTCATGATAAGGTTGGATTTTGTAATTGTTTTTCTAATTCTATTATTCCACTAGGAGTTGCCATTGCTCTAGTGTGATATTCTAATGCTTGTAATTCTAATTTCTGTGATTCTTTTTCAGAACTGGTCATTCCATGAATGCTGAAAATAAGGTTGTAATAAAATTTAACATATATGTCGATTTCCAAATTTTCTCTGTACAAACCCTGTTGAATCCCTTTTTCAATATTTTGTTTAAAGACCGTGTTGCATTCGTTTATTTCCCTAGACATTACTTTGTCATAGATTTCAGGGTAATGCTTTTTCAATTGATGAGCTGGCGAAGCTTCTCCAGATTTAAACATTTCTTTGAACATCTTTTTGATTTCAAAATTTTCCTTGATTGCATTGTAATTTTTTGCTGCTATTGTATCAATGCTTTCATGGATTGTTTTATGAACCATCTCTGTGCTTTCTGCGATCAGGATTTCTTTGTTACAAAAAAATTTGTAAATCGTTTTTTTTGAAATGCACATTTCACAGGCAATATCATCCATAGTTACACTCTTAAAACCAAGTTTTAAGAAGAGTTCTGTTGCTTTTGAAATAATTTTTTCTTTCATTTTTATGAGTAACTTATTGTTATTGAATAATAAAGTAAAAGTTAGTTGTCAAATGAGTTTTAGTTTGTTGTTATGCTTTATAAGAACTGGTTATTCTTAATGTGAAAATTCTAAGTTAGCAATGAGTTTTATTTCTTTCCCTATCGGATGACCTCCATTTGAAGAAAGAATATTGTAATTCAGTCCAAATTCTTTACGGTTGATGTTCCCGGTAATTTCAAATGAAGCTTTTTGAACACCATTGTAATTATTGAATCCGACAAACTCAGTATCCAATTCAACCACTTTAGTTATGTTCTTGATGGTTAGTAAACCTTTCAAGAAATTGATGTTTTTATTTATCTTCTGAAATGAAGTTGATTTGAATTGTATCAGCGGATCCTCGTCTTCGTCAAAAAGATCAATGAATTTTAAATCCTTATTTTTTTGTTTCGAATTTGCTTCTTTGTCTTTTACATTTAATGAAAATTCAATTGAGGCATCTTCCACTTCGTCGTTTTGTATGGCTACATGTCCTTTGAAATTGTTTTTGTTTCCAGGCATATATCCTATAAGAGAATGTCTAGATTTTATTAATACGTCTGATCCGTTTGAATCAATTGCCCATTCATTTTCCATGATTCTTATTTTTAGTAATGTTACTTCCTTGTGTTTTGTTTTTTGATGACGTAAAATGCATTTAGGAAACTTTGAACACCATTAAAGTTTCTAATGTTTTGCAAATGTAATAAGGAAACTTTAAATACCAATAAAGTTTCCAATGTTTTTTTTCGATATATATCATAAGGAAAAACTATAGTTTCATTTTTACAATAATTTACAATCCAATAATTAATATTTGAATTGTATCTTTGGGCTTTAAAATCCAAGCCAAATCGACTCTGGAAAAGTAAACGAGACCTTATTTATGCACGCTATTTATCAGTATCAAGAATTTTTTATTACTTATTTAGAAAATCAAAAGATTATTAAAGAACCAAAAAATCTATATGAGCCTATAGATTATATTTTGGGTTTAGGTGGGAAAAGAATGCGACCTGTATTGACTTTAATGGCTTCAGAAATTTTTGACACTGATTATAAAAAGGCACTTCCAGCGGCTATGGCTGTTGAGGTTTTTCATAATTTTTCGTTGGTGCATGATGATATTATGGATGATGCACCCTTAAGAAGAGGTTCGTCAACCGTTCATGAAAAATGGAATATCAACACCGGAATCTTGTCGGGTGATGCGATGCTGATTTTGGCTTATCAATATTTTGAGCAATATGAGCCAATTATTTTTAGGGATTTGGCTAAATTATTTAGCAAAACAGCTCTCGAAGTTTGTGAAGGCCAACAATGGGATGTTGATTTTGAAATCCGCAAGGACGTTACCATTCCGGAATATCTCAAAATGATAGAATACAAAACGGCTGTTTTGGTAGCGGCTGCGATGAAAATGGGTGCTATTATTGCTAACACATCCGAAGAAAATGCCGATTTGATTTATGATTTTGGACTCAATTTAGGATTGGCTTTTCAACTACAGGATGATTATTTAGACGCTTTTGGTGATCCGGAAACTTTTGGAAAACAAGTAGGAGGGGACATTATTGAAAATAAAAAGACCTACTTATATTTGAAAGCATTAGAATTTTCGAGCACTGAAAAAGCTTCAGAATTAGAGAAATTATTTAGCTCGCAATTAGAAGACAATACGGAGAAAATAGAAATTGCAAAAGCTATTTTTAATGAATCAGGCAGCTCAAAAGCTACTCAAGAAGCGATAGAAATGTATACATTCAAAGCGTTTGAAACCTTAGATAAAATGGATATAGAAGTTCCTAAAAAAGAAATGTTAAGAACATTTGGTGAAAACCTGATGGGAAGGAAAGTGTAATAATTGCAATTGAATTTTGAAATTGAAAATATGTTTGTAGCGCCAATAAATACTGATTTACTGCTCCAGGAAGCAACCAATGAAACGCTTTATCTCAATTTGATTACTCAATTGAATAAGGATTTTAATTTGGCCAATGAAGCAATTGATTTCCCGAAAAGTATTACTCCGGATGAGTTAAAAATTCAATTACACGAAAAAATATTTAGACTGATTCAGTACAAATTTGCTGAGTACCTCAATTTGCTTTATATCATTGATGTTTCAGAAGACGAAATTAAAAAACTTGATGGTTCCGATTTAGTGATTCTTGCAGAACAAGTTGCTTTTTTAATCCTAAAAAGAGAATGGCAAAAGGTTTGGTTTAGGAATAAGTATAAATGATTTTAGAATGATGATTAACGATTTTTGATTTTTGATTGAGGATTGTAATCGGTTTAAAATATTATGGTTTTATTAAATTTTCTTTGTGGGTTGAATATGAGATAAGTAGACTTGAGCCTTTTTTTAAATCTGAATTCTAAAATCGCTAATCAAAAATCAGAAATCTTTAAAAATAAGCTCTCACAAAAGGCATAAGCGCATCGCCATATACATTGTCATTTTCGTCAAACAATACATTGTAAGCGAGTCCTACGGTTACATTTCCTGTTCGGTAACCAGCACCAAGAAACAAGGCAGTATTCCAGAAATTGTCGGTATAACCATTATAACCATTATAGGCTTCATAGTGGTTATTGACATAAGATTCGTTTAAATTTATGGAAAGCTGAATTTGAGGAATCGGATTTATATAGGTCAAAAAACTTGCGCCATAAATTCCGGAATCATAATATCCTTTGGAAGAAGCGTAACTGGCTTGTAGACCTAGACCAACCGCCAAATAAGGATTTACATTATAAATTGCACTTGGAGCAATAGAGATATCAGTGTACCCACTGCCAAAACTTAATCCTAATCCACCTCCAAATTGCACATTACTCCAAAAGGGACTTCTCGACTGTGGGGGTTGTTGGTATTGAGCTATTACGTTTTCGCAAAAGAATAGGATGAAAATTATAGAAATAGACTTTGTTAGGGCAGAAAAGGTGTATTTTTTCATACTAGTAGGCTTTTTTTAACATATTTTTACGTAAAAGTACGTAAAAAATAGATTTAAATAAATTGCTTTATTGTATTTTTGCCGAACTATTTAACAAAAAGTATATTCAATAAGATTATGGATAGGTTTTCATTTTTAAACGCAGCACATACAGAATTTTTCGCGCAATTATACGATCAATATTTAGAAAATCCAGACAGCGTAGAGCCAAGTTGGAGAAGCTTTTTTCAAGGTTTTGACTTTGGAATGACAACTTACAATGATGAAAATCCTGTTCAGCAAATTGTTGAAGTGTCCACTGGTAATGTGGATTGTAGTTTAGTTTCAGACAAATTGCAAAAGGAATTCAACGTATTGAAATTAATTGATGGTTACCGTTCTCGAGGTCATTTGTTTACCAAAACAAACCCAGTTCGCGATCGTAGAAAAACTACACCAACTTTGGATATCGAAAACTTTGGATTGACAACTGCTGATTTATCAACGGTTTTTGATGCAGCACAAGTAATCGGTGTTCCGCCATGCTCTTTGCAAGATATTATTACACGCCTTCAAGCAATTTATTGCCAACATATTGGTGTTGAATATATGTATATCAGGAATCCTGGTGTTGTGAAATGGGTTCAAGATAAATTGGGTGTAAACAATAATCAGCCAAACTTTTCTACGGAAGAGAAAAAAAATATACTGAACAAATTGAATCAAGCTGTTTCTTTTGAGAACTTTTTGCACACTAAATATGTAGGGCAAAAACGTTTTTCATTAGAAGGAGGAGAAACAATCATTCCTGCTTTGGATGCTTTAATTGAAAAAGCAGCAGAACAAGGAGTGGAGCAATTTGTAATGGGAATGGCTCACCGTGGTCGTTTGAACGTTTTGGCAAATATTTTTGGCAAATCGACTCAAGACATTTTCGGTGAATTTGACGGTAAAGATTACGATCAGGAATATTTTGATGGTGACGTGAAATACCACTTAGGTCTTACTGCCGACAAAAAAACAAGAACTGGAAAAAGTATTAATATCAATTTAGCACCAAATCCTTCTCATTTAGAGACTGTTGGAGCTGTTATTGAGGGAATTACCAGAGCAAAACAAGAAAAATATTATCCAGATGATTTCTCAAAAGTATTGCCAATCGCTGTTCACGGTGATGCTGCTATTGCAGGGCAAGGTATTTTGTACGAAATCATTCAAATGGCATTGCTAGACGGTTACAAAACTGGAGGTACTATTCATATCGTAATTAATAACCAAGTTGGTTTTACAACTAATTATTTAGATGCTCGTTCATCTACTTATTGTACAGATGTTGCCAAAGTAACGCTTTCGCCAGTATTGCACGTGAATGCTGATGATGCTGAGGCTGTTGTTCATGCAGTATCTTTCGCATTGGATTACAGAATGCAATTTGGTCGTGACGTATTTATCGATTTGTTAGGATATAGAAAATACGGGCATAACGAAGGTGATGAACCTCGTTTTACACAACCTGTTTTATATAAAATCATTGCTAAGCATCAAAATCCAAGAGACATTTATGCCGAAAAATTATTGGCAGAACGTGTTATTGATGCCACTTATGTAAATGGTTTAGAAAAAGAATATAAAGCTACTTTGGAAGTGAATTTGGAAGAATCCCGTAAAAAAGATTTGACTATCATTACTCCATTTATGCAAAACGAATGGCAAGGTTACAAACAAGTAACTGCTGTTCAGATGTTGGAAAATGTGGATACTTCTTATCCAAAAGAAAAATTGACAGAAATTGCTAATTCGATTTCAAACTTACCAACAGATAAAAAGTTTATTAGTAAAATTCAAAAACTAATCAACGACAGAAAAACAATGTTCTTCGAATCAGACAAATTGGATTGGGGAATGGCGGAGCATTTAGCTTACGGGTCTTTATTACAAGAAGGTTTTGATGTCCGTATTTCTGGACAAGACGTAGAAAGAGGAACTTTCTCTCACCGTCATGCCGTGGTTAAAGTAGAGGATTCTGAAGAAGAAGTGATTTTAATAAACAGTTTGAAAGATAAAAAAGGAAACTTTAATATCTTCAACTCACACTTATCAGAATACGGTGTTTTAGGTTTTGATTATGGATACGCTTTGGCAAGTCCAAAAGCTTTAACCATTTGGGAGGCGCAATTTGGAGATTTCTCAAACGGAGCCCAAATTATGATTGACCAATATATTTCTTGTGGTGAAGACAAATGGAACAACCAAAACGGTATAGTTTTATTATTACCACACGGATACGAAGGACAAGGAGCAGAGCACTCTTCAGCTAGAATGGAGCGTTACCTACAACTTTGTGCAAGACAAAATATGTATGTTGCCGATTGTACTACGCCAGCCAACTTCTTCCACTTGTTACGTCGTCAATTGAAAACGGAATTCCGTAAGCCATTAATCGTTTTTACTCCAAAAAGTTTACTACGTGACCCAAGATGTGTTTCTTCTGTTGAGGATTTGGTAAATGGAAGTTTCCAAGAAACTATCGATGATACTACAGTAAACAAAAAAGATGTTAAAACATTGGTTTTCTGTACAGGTAAATTCTATTATGACATTACTGCCGAAAGAGAAAATAACGGTAGAAACGATGTTGCGGTAGTAAGAGTTGAGCAGTTGTTCCCATTGCCGGTAGAGCAATTAAAAGCGATCATTGCCCAATATCCAAATGCCGATGATTATGTTTGGGCACAAGAAGAGCCTAAAAACATGGGAGCTTATAGTTATATGTTAATGAATTTTGATCTAGTAAAATGGAGATTGGCTTCATTACGTCAGTACGCTGCGCCTGCTGCTGGTAGTTACACACGTGCAAAACGTCGTCACGCAGATGCAATCAGAATGGTATTCGATAAAGATTTATTTAGATAATTAGGAGCTATTTCCTGCTGTCCGCTGTATCTTTTTCTTTTTAAAGGAAAAAGAAAAAGGATGCCGCTTCCATCAGGGCTAGAAAGAATAATAACAATAAACAGAAGTTGTTTTAAGAACAATTTTAAAAAATAAAATTCATAATTTAAAATAAGAAAGCATGATTTTAGAAATGAAAGTTCCATCACCAGGGGAATCAATCAAAGAAGTAGAAATTGCAACTTGGTTAGTAAAGGACGGAGATTATGTAGAAAAAGACCAAGCAATTGCTGAGGTTGATTCTGATAAAGCAACACTTGAATTGCCAGCTGAAATGAGTGGAATTATCACTCTAAAAGCAGAAGAAGGTGACACAGTAGCAGTTGGGGCAGTAGTTTGTCTTATTGATACTGATGGTGTAAAACCAGCTGGTGGTGCGCCAGCAGCAGCTCCAGTAGTTGAAGCTCCAAAAGCAGCGCCTGCGCCAGTGGCTCCGGCTCCAGTAGCGGCAGCTCCAGCACCATCTTATGCAGCAGGAACTCCATCTCCGGCAGCTAAAAAAATATTAGATGAGAAAAATATCGCTCCATCTTCTGTTACAGGAACTGGAAAAGCTGGAAGAATAACAAAAGATGATGCAGTAAATGCAGTGCCTTCTATGGGAACTCCAACTGGTGGATCTCGTGGTACTGAAAGAACGAAATTATCTATGTTGCGTCGTAAAGTAGCTGAAAGATTAGTTGCTGCCAAAAACGAAACTGCAATGTTGACTACTTTCAACGAAGTAAACATGACGCCAATCAACTTGATTCGTAACGAATACAAAGATGCGTTCAAGGCAAAACACGGCGGACTTGGTTTAGGATATATGTCATTCTTTACTAAAGCAGTTACAAGAGCCTTAGAATTGTATCCAGACGTAAACTCTATGATGGATGGTGACCATAAAATCGCTTTTGATTTTGCAGATATCTCTATCGCAGTTTCTGGACCAAAAGGATTGATGGTTCCTGTAGTTCGCAATGCTGAAAACTTAACTTTCCGTGGAGTTGAAGCTGAAATCAAAAGATTGGCATTAAGAGCTCGTGACGGACAAATCACAGTTGATGATATGACTGGAGGAACGTTCACGATTACTAATGGTGGTGTTTTTGGAAGTATGTTATCTACTCCAATTATCAACCCTCCTCAATCTGGAATCCTTGGAATGCACAACATTATCGAGCGTCCAATTGCCGTAAACGGGAAAGTGGAAATTCACCCAATGATGTATGTGGCTCTTTCTTATGACCACAGAATTATCGACGGTCGTGAGTCTGTTGGTTTCTTGGTTGCTGTAAAAGAAGCTTTAGAAAACCCATTAGAATTGTTGATGGGTGGTAATGCTAAAAAAGCATTGGAATTGTAATTTGACAAATTCATAAAATAAAAAAAATCCGTCTCGTTCAAAAACGAGACGGATTTTTTTGTTAATGGTATTTGTGGTTATTCTTTGATAAGCTTAACTGTTTTTTCTGTTCCTTCGGCTTTTACTTTTAGAAAATAAACACCTTTGGCGAAATTGGATAAGTCAATTTCGGAATGAAGACCGTTTGTTTTTTTGGTCAGAAGCGTTTCTCCTTTGATGGAGATAAAGGTAACTTCATCAATATTCGAAGTATTCGAAATTGTCAAAACGTTTTTCACTGGATTTGGATAATAAGAGAAGTTTTTGATAGCCAAATCCTCCGTCCCTAATGTGCTTGATTTTACAGTTACAGCCATTCTTTCTGTACTTTCAATTCCGTTTATGGTTTGGGAAGCGTAATAGGTAGTCCCTTCCACAATAACTGTTGTTAATGGCAAAGGAATCTCGCTTGTTCTGCTCGTTTTTCCCGCCAAAGGGTTTTGGTTGATGTACCATTTAATATTTTGACCATCAATGATAAGATCTGCTAAAGTTTGTCCAGGCTTAAATTCCAGAGTCAATTTGATTTGACCGTTTATTAAAGGAGCTGGCGGATCAACTAAGGCGTTCATCGTGATATAACATCCATTCACATCTGAAGTATTGACGATGTAAGATCCCGGAATCAATCCTGAGAAAACATTGTTCGTTGAAAATTTATCTAAATTAGGAGATATTGCATATCTGTAATTACCAGTTCCTCCTGATGCATTGATAGTAATAGTTTGACTTTTTACCGTCGTCACAGTCATTAATGCAGAAGCAGGTTCTGAAATAACAACTTGAGTTGTTGTGAGACATCCATTAGTGTCCTTCACGGTGATAAGATGTGTACCAGCGCGCAAATTAGAAAAAGCCATATTGCTGCTGCCATTTATATAAGGGCCGTTGTCTAGTGAATAAGTATATGGGGCGAGTCCACCAGTTACATTAGCTGTTATGAAGCCATTGGCCTCACCTTTGCAGTTTATATTAGTAATAGCTGCATTAATTACAGGAACACTTCCTTGGGTAATCACTGCTGTAATAGAAAATATTGTGTTTTGATAATCACGAACTTTTATAGCATAAGTTCCGGGTTTGAAACTTGAGTATACATTTGAATTTGTATAAGTTGCACCGTTGTCAAATGAATAGTAGTAGGGTTGAAAGCCTCCTGTAGCATTAACGGTTATGGTTCCTGTAGTATTACATTTTATAGAATCAACTTGAACAGTAGCCGAAAGTGGTGGGGCTTGCATAACATCAACGCTCCAGTGTATATATCCACATCCATTCGCATCTGTAACTTGTGCCGAG
>DATEOV010000231.1:0-2552 GCA_035273645.1 Flavobacterium sp.
TTACTGAAACTGTTTTGAATACAAAAGATGAAAACACATTTGTGCTAGCTTTAGAAAAACACGAAAAAAAACTAAGTGTAATTCTTGAAACAAAAACCGTCAAAGAATCATTGTTTCCAGATTTTGTCGGAACCATAAAAAGCCTTGGAGCCTGGGGAGGTGATTTTATATTGGTCCTTTCTAAAGAAAATCCTAGTCCTTATTTTATGTCCAAAGGATTTGAAACCATTATTCCTTATCATGAAATGATATTATAACATAATATCTATCACAGATTCTGACTCAAAAATCAATAAAACAAAAAACCCGATACTTGCAGTTTATAAGTATCGGGTTTTCTATGTTTGAAAATTACTTCTTAGTAATTAAAATCTTTTCTGTTATCCTTAATATCAGCACCTTCTTTTAAAGCTGGCAATACTCTGTTTATTTCAGAAGCACTTTGCGCTTTTAATTTAGCTACATTATCAGCATAGCTTTTCAAAGCTGGTGCCTTAACAGTGCTTATGTTTTTCACTACATAAACTCCAGTAACTCCTTCAATTGGGGCAGATACTTTATTAGCTGCCAATGCAAATGCATTTCCAACAACTTTTGGCTCTTGACCAACACCTCCTGTTAAAACTGGGTTTTCCAAAGTAACATCAGTAGCTTGTTGCACAGTTGTACCTGTAGCTTTTGCAATAGCTTCCAATGAACTTCCGCTCATTTTAGCTTTCAATAATTCTGCTTTTTTCTTGTTTTTTAGAATTTGCTCTACATAAGGTCTCGCTTGATCAACTGGTACTAATCCAGAGTTATCAATAGTTTTAACTTTTGCAATTACGTGACCTATATTTGCAACTTCAAACCTTTTTACAGCTCCTTCTTTAGAATCTTTTTCAAAAGCCCATCTAACGATAGTTCTTTGATTTCCTAATGGACCAAAATTTTCGTCCATCGCTTTTACTGAAACCGCTGGTGATACAGTAAGAGCCATATCTTTGGCAACTTTATTAAAATCTTTATCAGCAACATCCATTTCAAATTTAGTTGCTTCTGTGAATACTTTATCAGAAGTAACTTCAGAAGCTTCAATTTTTTGAGCTACGGTTGCCAAACGAATTCCGTCTTGTTTGTCAGTAATTTTAATAATATGGTAACCAAATGGAGTTTCTACCAATCCAACTTTTCCGATACCATTATTGAAAACGAAATCATTGAAAGGTTTTACCATTGCATTTTGACCAAAATATCCTAAATCTCCACCTTGTTGGGCAGAAGAATCATCTGAACTAGTGAAAGCCAACATTAAGAAACTATCTGGATTTGCATTTACTTGAGCTAAAATTTCTTCAGCTTTAGCTTTAGCTTCTTCTTTAGTTCTTTTCTCTCTTTTATTAGGAACTTGAGTTCCTTCATAACTAATAAGGATATGACTTGCTTTTGCATTTACACCTTCTTTTCTTCCTAATGATTTTGAAAGACAGTAGTATTTTCCAAAAACATAAGGCCCATAAACTTCACCTGGAGCTAAGTTGTACAATTTATCAGCATCAACTGCAGGTAAATCTTTTTTAGCAACATATGAAGAATCGTAAGGCACGTCAGAGTTTGAATTCACAAATTCAATCACATTTTTAGTATTTTTAAAACCTGCTAAAGTATCATTTTTACCAGTTGCTTGATTGTAAACTACACTTCCAGTCAATAATGAATTTACTTTAGTTTTAACTTCATTTATATCAGCTGGAGATGCTTTATCTTCAATTAAAACGTATTCTATTTTACGAGTTTCTTCAGATTTGAATTTTTTTGGACTAGCTTTCATGTAATCCAAAATATCGGCGTCAGTAATTTTTACTTCACTGTCTTTGATACTTGAAAATAAACCGGCAACATAAGCAAAGTTCACTTTGTTCGCTCCCGTTTCATAATTGAATTTCCCTTCGCTTTCAGTTGTATAAATACCCGATCTAACTAAGGTATTATAGATTTGAAATTTAGCATTCAATTCAGCGCTCTTTTCTCTGTCTTTTAAAAACTGTGCTTGCTCTGGATTTGACTTGAAATATTCTTTGAATTTCGCAACATCAAACATACCAGCAGCATTTAAAAACATTGGATTCTTTCCAATATTTTGATCTGCTTTAAGAATATCCAAAATATGCTTCTCTCCTACTCTTAATCCTAATTTATCAAATTCGGCAGAAAGCAAAGCGATAGTCACTTCTTGATCCCACACTTGTCTAGACGCTTCTGTTGAAGAAATCCCTTGCCCACTTTTTTCCACATTGCTTACTTTAAGTCTAAAGTCTTCAAATGCAATATCTTTTCCATTGATGCTACCCACATCTTTTGAGCTAGAACCAAAACTTCCGTTTGAAAAAAGATCTTGGATTATAAATGAGAATAATGCTAGAGCAATAACTCCAATCATTATAGCGGAATGTTGTCTAATTTTTGATAAAACTGCCATTGTATATTATTGTTTATTTTAAAATTTTGTTTGCGAAAATACAATTATCTAATTAATAATTATAGAACTACTGTTTTTTTTTTTTTTTTTTTTT
>DATEOV010000232.1:0-8694 GCA_035273645.1 Flavobacterium sp.
GCCCCTTTCTCATAAGCCGGATTTCCATTATAGAGTATATCACGCATTACCTGATCACCGGAAAGCATTAGCGAAAGCGAACGCGTTGTTGGGACACCTAGATAATGCATAGCCTCCGCACACAAATGCTCGCGTATAGAAGAACGTAACACTGCAAAACCATCGGCTGTGCGTGAATATGGAGTAGAGCCAGCTCCTTTTAATTGCAATGTGTACAACTTATCATCATGTACAATTTCGGTTAGATTAATGGCACGTCCATCACCTAATTGTCCAGCCCAATTTCCAAATTGATGACCAGCATAACTCAAAGCATAAGGTTTGGTTTCAGGATAAACGGTATTTCCAGAAAAAGTATTTAAAAAATCTTCTGAAAGAATATCTTCCTGAGTCAATCCTAAAGAATTGGCCACCTCGATTGAAGCGTGAATCAAAGACGGATTTGAGGGGTGCTTTGGCAATACGTATGAAAAACAAGCTTGCTCTACCTGTCTCGGAATATTGATTTCATTTGGATCTGCAGGTAATTCAGTTGTGAAGTTATTTTGTATATGAAGTTTCATAGTATTCAAAAAAGTATTTTATAGTATCTTCTAATACTAATTTTACATTATTTCTAACTGTAAAGGTAGTGGATGCAAGTCACTATTGTCAAGTCTTTGATTTAATTTTATGATTTGTTGAATATTATAAAATGCACAATACGATTTGGTTTAGCAAAATTCTATTTTAAATTCAGTAGTAATTATTTCCTATATTTGATAAGGGTAAATTAAGGAAGTTATCCGATTACGAAACTTAAATAACACATTATGACAATGAAAAATAATAAAGAGTTGTCACCAGAACAAGGAGAACAACTACTCAGTGTATTAAAAGTACGTTTTGAGAAAAACAGAAACCGCCATATCGGTCTTGATTGGGACAAAATTCAGGCTAAATTGGAAGCCAATACCGAAAAACTTTGGTCACTCAATGAAATGGAAATAACTGGCGGTGAACCGGATGTTGTAGGTCACGATGAAAAGACCAATGAATACATTTTTTATGACTGTTCAGCAGAAACTCCAAAAGGGCGTAGAAGTCTTTGCTATGATCGTGTTGCACTAGATTCTCGAAAAGAATTCAAACCAGAAAATAGTGCTATTGATTTGGCAGCCGAAATGGGTATCGAACTTTTAACTGAAGAAGAATATCGAGAGTTGCAACAACTTGGGGATTTTGACAAAAAAACATCGAGCTGGTTGATAACACCTTCGGATATTAGAAAACTTGGTGGTGCTATTTTTGCTGACTTCCGTTATAACAACGTGTTCATATACCACAATGGGGCATCTTCTTACTACGCAGTTAGAGGATTTCGCGGATCATTAAGGGTTTAAATATTACACAAAACAAAATCTTGACAATTTTTAAATAGAAAAAGATGATTTAAAGATTCTATAAAACAAGAGTATTGAGCTCAAATATCAAGAGAGTTTTCAAATTGAAAAAATATAGAAATGCAAAAAATAACCTCGTTTAGATTCATTTAAACGGGGTTTTTTATTTAAATCATAAATAAAAGTTATTTTTACAAGAGAGTCTCATTTTGTAGTAAAAACCAATTATATTTACTTTTGAATTAAATGAAAATCAGTTGTCTAGCTATTTTAGACTAACTGGTAAATAACTCCTAAAAAATATAGAAATATGAAAAAATCAGTAGTGTTGCTTTTTTTGGTTTGTTGTAATATCGCTTTTTCGCAAATAGGGAAAGTGTATTTGAAAGATTCAAAATTTAAAATCGGAAAAGAAAATACCTATTTGTATGAACCGCCAAAGGGTTTAACAATTCCAAATGAAGCCAAAGTCAAAATCGTATATCATAACAAGTTTGATTACGCTAATGTTGCTGCATTACTGACAAAAAAATCTAATGTTTATGAATTTAGCCTTAAAGTACCGGATTCAATAAGAACTTTGATTGTAGGTGTTTTTGACGGGAAAAATATAGTTGACAATAATCAGAATAAAGGATATGATGTTTACTTAAAGACTGGAACTCCAACCGAAATAGGGAAGTGTATAGTCAATAAAATAGAATTTATTGGTTATGCCAACTATTTCTTGAATTTAAAACTGAATGCAAAACCTGAAGATGTTTTAGTAGAATACAATAGTTTGTACGCAAAGTATCCCATGATGAAAGAGGATATAAGCTACGAGAATTATTTGTATACGAAAGGGCGTATTAATATGGAGGAATCAAAACAGGATATTTTGATGTATGCCCAAAAATGTGAAAAAAAGAACACAGAAGAATATTGGATGGCAGCTTCTAGACTTTATGGTCAGCTCAAAATGGAGGATAAAGTAAAACAATTGGAAAATCAAATGACTGCTAAATATCCTAATGGTGAATTTGAAAAGAATAAATTTACTAGAGATTTTGCACAACATCCAGATAAAACAGAGCAGTATATTTTGGAGCGTTTGGAACTTTATACAACTAGATTCAACGACAATTCTGAAAAATCAAAAGTTCCATTTTATTACAGTATTTTGAAAATATATTTGACAAATAAAGATTTTCAAAAACTAGATAAGTATGAGAATTTGTTAGTTGATAAAACATTAATAGCATCCCTTTATAATGATTTTGCATGGAATTTATCGGGAGAGGATCTGATAACTCCTTCAAAAGATATTGAGTATGCCGAAAAAATTTCAAAAAGATCATTGAATATTATTACCAATATGCAAAAGGAATCTTATTTTCCAGAAGACTTACAAGGTAATTTTAATATGTATGCTGATACTTATGCTCTAATTCTTTATAAACTAAGCAGGTTTGAAGAAGCTTTTCAATATCAAGATAAAATTAATGAATTGGGAGGTCTGGATACTGGAGGAAAAGAGCGTTATGCAGGTATGATGGAAAAGGTAAAAGGGTTGGAGTTTACTAAAAAATATATTGAGACTGAACTAGCCAATGGATTGGATTCCAGAGTGCTGTTAGCTCAATTGGAAGAAATATATAAAAAATCAAACTTGTCTCTTGCGGAGTTTAATAAAATTAAAGAAAAAGCTGTTGGAGCTGCCAATGCTAAAAACAATGCAGCTCTTATAGAAAAATATGGCAGTACACAGGCAATTGATTTTAGTCTAAAAAATTTGGAAGGGAAAGAAGTTAAACTTTCAGATTATAAAGGTAAAGTGGTAGTTCTTGATTTTTGGGCCACTTGGTGTGGACCTTGCAAAGCTTCATTTCCTAGTATGCAAGAATTAGTGACTAAATACAAAGGTAAAGATGTTGAATTTTTGTTCGTGAATACTTGGGAAAGAGGAAAAGAAAATAGTGATACCGTAAAAAAAGTTGAAACATTTATCAATGATAAAAAATATAGTTTCAATGTTGTTTTTGACTTTGATGATACCATTACTGCAAAATATAAAGTGGGAGGAATTCCAACTAAAATTTTAATTGACAAAAACGGAACTATACTTTCAGATAATGCTTCCGAACAAAACTTGATGAATTTAATTGATGAACAATTGAGTTTGTAATTTTCAAGATTGAGAAAATAAATAAATAAATAAATTTCAGCAGTTAATAGAATGATAATTACCATAGATAATACGCTTAAATTAGAATTAATTAACGAAAATCATGCACAACCTATTTTTGAGATGGTTGATGCCAACAGAGCTCATTTGAGATCTTGGCTACCTTTTGTAGACAGAATGCAAACTGTTGAATTCGCAGATAATTTTGTGAAAGGCGTTATACAACGTAACAAAGAAGGAAATGAATATGCTTTTGTAATTATTGAAAATGAGAAAGTGATAGGACGAATTGGTGTCTATAAAATTGATAACCAAAACAGAATCGGAGAAATTGGATATTGGATTGTCGAAGGATTGCAAGGAAAAGGAATTATCACAAAGTCTTGTAAAGCAATTATCGATTTTTGCTTTTCGGATTTACAGTTGAACAGAATCGAAATAAAATGTGGAACTGAAAATTTCAAAAGCAAGACCATTCCCGAAAAATTAAACTTTACAAAAGAAGGTGTGATTCGACAAGGCGAATTGCTTTATGATACATTTATTGACTTGAATTTGTATTCACTTTTAAAATCAGATGTGGTTTAATTAATAAATTTTGGACTAGCAGGACAAAACATTTTTGATTGGAATCAAATCCCCAAATTTTCTGATTCTCTAATTTTATTCGTAAATTTGCACCTCAATAAAAAATAAACAAAATGGAAAACGGAATATATGCTAAATTCAACACCGCTAAAGGGGCGATTTTGGTAAAATTAACACACGATTTAACACCAGGAACTGTTGGGAACTTTGTGGCACTTGCCGAAGGGAACATGGAAAATAAAATAAAACCTCAAGGACAAAAATTCTATGATGGTTTAAACTTCCATAGAGTAATTCCTGATTTTATGATCCAAGGAGGATGTCCTCTAGGAACAGGAACTGGAGACCCAGGATATAAGTTTGATGATGAATTCCATAAAGATTTACGTCACAATGCACCGGGAGTTTTGTCTATGGCAAATTCAGGACCAGGATCTAATGGTTCTCAGTTTTTTATCACACACATTGCAACGCCATGGTTAGATGATAAACACACTGTTTTTGGTAATGTAGTGGAAGGACAAGATGTTGTAGATGCTATTGCTCAAGGAGATTCTTTGGAATCTGTTGAAATTATCAGAGTAGGTGAAGAAGCTCAAAAATGGAATGCTATTGAAGCTTTTGTTGGTTTAAAAGGAGCTCGTTTAAAAAAACAAGCAGCTTTGAAAGCAGAATCTGAAGCGAAAATGGAAACATTAGCTGCTGGTTTCGAGAGAACAGAAAGCGGTTTACGTTACCAATTCATCCAAAGAGGTTCTGGTAAAAAAGCAGAAAGCGGAAAAACAGTTGCAGTTCACTATGAAGGTTCATTGGAAAGCGGTAAAGTTTTTGATTCTTCTTATCCAAGAAAAAAACCAATCGAATTCAGATTGGGTCAAGGTCAAGTAATTGAAGGCTGGGACGAAGGTATTGCTTTGTTACAAGTAGGTGATAAAGCTCGTTTTGTGATTCCATCTGATTTAGGATATGGTCCAGCAGGGGCTGGTGGCGTTATTCCACCAAATGCTATCTTGATTTTCGACGTTGAATTGATGGACGTAAAATAAAACTAAGTAAACATTGATTAGGTTTTAGTGATCAGTGATTATAGAATAATAGGAAATCCCAAAACGGTATCGTTTTGGGATTTTTGCATTTTTAGGATATGGATGTTCTTTTCTGCCTTCTGTTTTCTGCTTTCTGACATCTTAATTAGTTTTCCATTTGATATTACAACCTATGCTTGGCTTTTGTGGCTCCATCATCACTCTGTTATAGATTACGCTGTCAATTGCACCCCTTAAGTCACTTCCGCTTAAAGGGATTCCGTTTCCAGGTCGGCTGTCATCCAACTGACCTCGATAGACTAAAACATCATTTGTGTCAAACAGAAAAAAATCGGGTGTGCAGGCGGCATCGTAGGCTTTTGCCACTTCTTGAGTTTCATCAAACAAATAGGGAAATTCCATCCTGTTTTGAAAGGCAAATTCGGTCATGAATTTTGGGGCATCTTGCGGATATTTTTCGATGTCATTGCTCGAAATGGCAATTACTCCAAGTCCCTGCACGCGATAATCATTGGCAATCATTACTATTTCTTTTATCACATGAATCACAAATGGGCAATGGTTACATATAAAAATAACCAAAGTGCCTTTGGGGCCTTTTAGGTCGTCATAGGAATATTCAAAATTTGAATTGGTATCTTTTAGCTTGAATTTTGGTGCCAAAGTTCCAAGAGGTATCATATTTGATTCAGTTCGTGCCATTTTGTGTTTTGTTGAAAATTGATTCTTAAAATTAAGAAAAAAGAGGCTAAGTTACTATGAAGCTAAGAGATTAAGTTTTTTTAAGCTTAGAATCTTGGTAACTTTGTATCTTAGGAACTTAATATAAAACTATGGATTTAACGTGGTCAGAATTTGAAAGAGTAGAAATGCGAGTGGGAACTATATTAGAAGTTAATGATTTTCCCGAAGCCAGAAAGCCAGCATTCCAACTTACTATTGATTTTGGAAGTGTTATTGGAATCAGAAAAACATCGGCACAAATTACCAAAAGGTATACTAAAGAAGTTTTGACAGGAAGGCAAATCGTAGCCGTTGTCAATTTTCCTAAAAAGCAAATCGGAAAGTTCATGAGTGAATGTTTAGTGCTGGGAGCAGTAGGAGAGGAAGGTGATGTAATTTTATTGGCACCCGATTTCAAAATAGAAAATGGATTGAGAATAGGTTAGTATTATGAACTGTTGTTGGGATTTTGCATTTGTATTATTTTTTAAGTAATTCAATATTGGCATTTATCTTTACTTCTTCGCTAATCAAGAAACCACCAGTTTCTATTGCGGCATTCCATACCAAGCCAAAATCTCTACGGTTTATTTTTCCTTTCAATTTTAAACCTGCTTTTGTATTTCCCCAAGAATCGATATTGGTACCGCCATATTTTATTTCCAAAATGGTTGGTTTTGTGATTTCTTTGATGGTCAGTTTACCGATTAATTCAAAAGTTGAATCGCCTATTCTTTTGAATTTAGTGGAGTGGAAAGTGATTTTTGGAAATTTTTCTGCATCGAAGAAATCTGCGCTTTTTAAGTGCGTATCTCTTTTTTGATCATTGGAATTAATGGAATCAACATTTGCGGTAAAAGAAAATTCCGCATTTTCAAAATCTTCTTCTGCTTCAGCTGTTCCGGTTATTTCATCAAATCTTCCTGTTACAGTAGCAATTTCAAGATGTTTAATTTTGAAATATACCTCTGAGTGCGTGGGATCAATTTCCCATTTCATATTTTCCATGATTCTGTTTTTTGATTTATTGAAACTATCAATAGTTTTATATTCTTTCATAATGACTCTTTACCAAGCCATTCAAATAGACCTTGGTTAGTATGTGTTTAAAAGGAAGGTCTTTGTCTAGCTGTCCAAATAAAGGAATGCCATTTCCTATAAGTACAGGAACTCTTGTGATTATAAGTTCGTCGAGTAAATTTTCTTTTAGAAAGCTTTGTATCACTTTTCCACCGTCAACATAGATATTAGAATATCCTTCGTTAGAAAGATAGTTCAGCAGATCTTTTGGCTCCATTGAGAGAATGGCAACTTTTTCTTTTAGGTTGTCAGGTATTTGTTTGATTTGGGTACTCAACACAAAAACCTTTTGCTGATAGAACCAAGTGGGAAAAGTGACTACTTTTTCAAAAGTGCCTCTTCCTATTACTATGGCATCAATCTCGCTGATGAATTCGGTGTAGCTTTGGTTGATTTCTTGGTTGTCAAATTGGATTAGCCAATCGATTTCTCCATCTTTTCTAGCAATAAAACCATCTAGACTAGTTCCTATGTATGCTGTTGTTCTCATGTATCACGCTAAAAAAGGCTGTTAAAGTTTCCGTTTTTCCACTCTAGTCTATTGGAACCAAATGGTAATAGGAAGTCGATAAAAAATCTTCCCAAGGCAAAGGATAAATTTCTTTTCATGATTATCTTTCTTTAATTTTTTGAGAATTAAAACAACATAAAAACATCATGTAAAGTTAGTTAATTAAACTCATTTTTAAATAATTTTTTAATATGTAAATAACTGTTAGTTAATGTTTTAATTTATTTTTTTATTTCAAAAGAAGAGAGGTTTTATGTTAGGAATTTTGTTGATCCAGATCGGTAAGAAGTGTAGTTTGATTTTGATGATGTCTAAATTAAAATTTGAAAAGGAGTAAAGATCAGGGGGATAATTTTCGAGTTACAATGAAGTTTAAAACTGTATTTTTGCATCTCTAAAAACAATACTATTCTCAATTTATGAATCGTTATTTCAATTTATTCAATTTTAATCAAAAAGTAGATTATAAAATCGAAATTTTAGCGGGGCTTACTGTAGCGATGACAATGATTCCAGAATCGCTTTCTTTTGCCATACTAGCTGGTTTTCCACCTTTGGTGGGTTTGTATGCCGCTTTTATAATGGGATTGGTTACCGCAATTTTTGGAGGGAGACCAAGTTTAATTTCTGGTGGTGCTGGAGCAACTGTCATCGTTTTGATCGCCTTGATGAAATCGAATGGATTGGATTATGTATTTGCTGCTGTTGCCTTGGCGGGAGTTTTTCAGATTTTAGTGGGTTTGTTCAAACTTGGGAAATTCATTCGGTTAGTGCCACAGCCCGTTATGTATGGTTTTGTTAACGGATTGGCAATTGTTATTTTTATGTCACAAATAGAACAGTTTAAAACTGTTGTCAATGGTGAAACCGTTTGGCTGTCGGGTGACTCTTTGTATATAATGTTGGGTTTGGTTGCTTTGACAATAGCCATTGTGATTGGTTTTCCAAAATTGACCAAAAAGATTCCAGCTTCCTTAGTGGCTATTTTTGTTGTTTTTATAGTGACTTTAGCGCTGAATATTGACACAAAAACTGTAAAAGATATTGCTTCCATTAGTGGTGGTTTCCCACCCTTTCATATTCCTAACGTCCCTTTGGATTTTAATACATTACAAATTGTTTTTCCTTATGCCTTAATTATGGCTGGAGTGGGATTGACCGAAGGATTGTTGACTTTGAATCTAGTAGATGAATTAA
>DATEOV010000233.1:0-2891 GCA_035273645.1 Flavobacterium sp.
GTTTTTTTTATGCACTACCTCAGTAATGTGGGGGCAGGAATCGCAACAAGAAAAATTAGAAAAGCGTAAAGCCGAAATTCAACAAGAAATTTTGGATAATGAAAAGTTACTGAAAACGGTAAAGAAAAAAGAAAAGTCAGCCGTCAATGTGATTATTTTACAAAACAATAAAATAAAACTAAAAGAAAAATTGATTCGCACTACGGAGAAACAAACAAAAATTCTCGGTAACGACATGTATATTAATCAACTGAAGATTAATAAATTGAATAGAGAATTGGTTATTCTTAAAGAAGATTACGCCAAGATGATTGTCAAGTCTTACAAAAGTAGATCGGAGCAAAGTAGAGCGATGTTTTTATTGTCATCAGAGAACTTTTTGCAAGCCTACAAAAGAGCTCAATATATGAAACAATATACGAGTTATAGAAAAATGCAGGGTGAAGAAATCAAATCCAAAACGGATGAGCTTTTAGGTTATAATGAAAAGCTGAATATTCAAAAAGCAGCCAAAAAGAAATTGTTGGCGGAAAACACCAAAGAAAAATTATCTCTTGAAAAAGAAAAAAGAGAACAATTGAAGTTGGTGAATTCAATCAAAAAAGACAAGAAAAAAATCACGGCCGATATTAAGAAAAAGCAGCAGGAATCAAGGGCTATCGACAGACAAATCGATCGTTTAATTCGAGAAGCGATTGCCGCAGCCAATAGAAAAGCAGCGAGTGAAAATCCAAATGCTCCAGTAGCAGCTTACACTTCTTCAAAAATTGTATTAACGGCTGAGTCCAAAATATTGGCAGATAATTTTAGAGCCAATAGAGGAAAATTACCTTGGCCTGTCGAAAAAGGGTTTGTATCTCTCGGTTTTGGTGATCAACCACACCCCGTTTACCCAAGCCTCATTGTCCACAATAGTGGAGTGGAAATCACCACGGAGCAAGGTTCAAATGCGAGAGCCGTTTTTGGTGGTGAAGTGACCAGTGTTATTGTTCTGTCTCCTGTGAACAAAGCGGTAATGATTCAGCATGGAGATTGCTTCACGGTGTATCAAAATTTAAGTTCTGTTTTTGTAAGCAAAGGAGAGAAAGTAAATATCAAACAAAGTTTGGGAAAAATACGTACCAATGGAGAGGGGAAAACAATCTTGAAGTTCACTATTTCACAAAATACAACCTACAACAACCCTGCATCTTGGTTGTATAATATGTAGTTTTTGTAAGTACAAAAGCAGCACTAATTTATTTGTAAAAATAAATTAGTGCTGCTTTTTAATAAAATCATTCATTAAATTTGCACCTTATATAATTTGCGATGTTAAAATATTTTCTGAGTTTTATTTTTCTGATAACAACGGTTTCACTTTGGAGTCAAGACAACCAACAAAAAAAATTAGAAGAGCGTAAAGTTAAAATTCAACAAGAGATTCGTGAAAACGAAACCAAACTTCAAACGGTAAAGAAGAAAGAAACAACGGCGACCAAAGCGATTGTTTTACAAAGCAACAAAATCAAACTCAAGGAAGAATTAATTGCTACTACCGAAAAACAAACATCACTTCTAGGAAATTCAATTGTTGCCAATCAAGCTCAAATAGCAAAATTAGAAAAGGAACTACAATTGCTCAAAGAAGATTATTCTAAAATGATTGTTCAATCCTACAAAAGTCGTTCCGAAGAAAGTCGTGCGATGTTTTTGTTGTCATCAGAAAGTTTTTTGCAAGCTTATAAAAGGGCACAGTATATGAAACAGTATGCAAGCTATAGACACATGCAAGGACAAGAAATAAAATCCAAGACGAATGTGCTTTATACGTTTAATGCCAAATTGGATGTTCAAAAAAGTGCGAAAGAAGAACTCATAGCCGAAAATGACAAAGAACGATTGTCTTTGGAAAAAGAAAAGCAGGAACAATTAATATTGGTTGAATCTTTAAAGAAAGACAAAAAGAAAATCATAGCTGCGATTAAGAAAAAACAGCAAGAGGCTAAAACAATAGATAAAAAAATCGACAAATTAATTCGCGAGGCCATTGCCGAAGCCAATAGAAAAGCGGCTAGGGAAAAAGCGGAAAAATTAGCGAAAGAAAAAGCTAAAGCCGTCGCAATTGCAAAAGCCAAAGCAGAAGCAGCCGCTAAAGCCATTGCTTTGGAAAAAGCCAAAGCATTAGAAAAGAAAAAGGAAATCGAGAAAGCCAATGCATTGGCTGCAGCACAAGCAAAAGCCAATTCGAAACCAAAACCAAAACCCATTCCGATTCCAAAGGAAGTTGAAAAAGCCATTGCTCAGGAAGTGCCAGTCGTTGCGAAGGAAACATCAGTTACTAAGACATCCGTAGCTGTTTCAACCACAAAAATAGATTTGTCACCAAAAGATAAAGTAGATTCGGATAATTTTAAAGCGAATAAAGGAAAATTGCCTTGGCCGGTCGAAAGAGGATTTATCTCTTTGGGTTATGGCGATCAATTTCATCCAGTTTATAGAGATCTGCAAATTCATAATAGCGGATTGGAATTTACTACGGATTCAGGCTCTAGTGCCAGAGCTGTTTTTGCAGGAATCGTAACGAGCGTTATTATTATTTCGCCCGTAAATAAATTGGTGATGTTACAACATGGCGATTTTTTCACCATATATCAAAACTTGAGTTCAGTGAATGTATCTAAAGGAGACAATGTGAGCATAAGACAAAGTTTAGGAAAAATAAAAACAAATGGCGACGGGAAAACAATATTGAAATTTGCGATCACCCAAAATACAACCTATACCAACCCGAGGTCATGGCTAGCGGGAAAATAAATTAATAAAATTTAAACATTCTTCTAAAGAATATAATTTATATTTGATACAACTTAAATTTGAAAACTATGAAATGAGCATGACCGTAAATTGGT
>DATEOV010000234.1:0-5587 GCA_035273645.1 Flavobacterium sp.
TAATTGCTGGGCCATCACTTTATCATCAGCAATATCGGGATGATATCCACAACCTTTTGGACTCATTGGTTTGAATTCAAACAACGCAATTGGCTTATGAGTTTTATCACTTTCAAAAGTATGAATCACTTTTTTCAGACATTTTACCAAGGTCTCATTTCTTTGTCCCGAAACCATCGGACTGTTCAACAAAACTATTCTGGTATTTGGAGCGTGTTTGTAAACCGTTTTTATAAAATCAATATAATTCGAAACGTATTTTTGTTCATTAAATGGCAATCTCGTTTTTTTTCCATCACCATCCGAAAGGTCATTCGTACCCAAACAAATACTCACCAAATCGGGTTGAAAAGCAAAATCGTACGGTTTTGATTTGTCTTTGTTTAAGTATAAATTTTCGTAAACATCGGGAATATTGGGTTCGTCCTCATGCTCGTCATTCCAGTTGCGGTACATTCCATATCCAGAAACCGAACTCAACACAAAATCAATATTCAATGCTCTGGAAAGTATAGGTCCGTAAGCCCAATACCCATTGTGTTGATCATACCAGTCCCCACTACCACAAGGAATCGTGGAAGCGTCATTTCCGAAACCACAAGTTATGGAGTCACCAATAAGTTCTATTTTTTTTCTGTTTTTAGGTGCAACATTTTCGACCAGCTTAGCTGAAGTACCTGCAAATAAAACACCTCCATTGGCAGCTTCTGTCGCTTTATAAATGGAAAGATGATGTGTTTTTTTTCCATTTGGAACGGTAATAGGAAAAGATTTTACATCTCCTTTTTCAATTCGAATTCTTCCGATATATTTACCATCAAGTTCTAGAGAAACATAGTTTTGATGATTTTCAACACTTTGCAAAGAAATGGAACAGGAATTTCCTTTAAAATCAAATGACACTGAAGAAGCAGAACCTATAAGAACAACTTTGTCGTCTTGCATTTTTTCAATTCTTCCTTGATACTCAAAAAGAGATTTGGTATCTACCTTTTTTTGGGCAACCGAAACGAACGAAACGGAAACCAATAAAAATAAAAGGCATTTTTTTATATAATCCATAATCTTTTGGGGCTTTTCACAATAGTATAGATAGCAAATATAGAACGATTGCGATTTAAGATTAGATACTATTTTTTCAAACTATAATCAAAAATTTGCATAGCTCTTATTACAAACAAAAAAACCACCTTTTCAGGTGGTTCAAGATCATTTAATGATTATAAAATTAGCTTTTAACAGCCGTAGATGCCGCAACAACAGTTCCTTTTATAGTCAAAACTTTAGGTGTTGTTTCAACATTGGTAGTTACTGATACTGTTTTGGTAAAAGCACCTGCATTTGCCGCATTGTAGGTAGCTGTAACCGTCCCTGATTTCCCCGGAGCGATTGGTGTTTTGGTATAATCTGTTGCAGTACACCCGCAAGAACCTTGCACATTGGTAACTATTACAGTGGTTTTTCCAGTATTTTTAAATTCAAATACAATAGGTTTTGGAGTATTTTGAGGAATAGTCCCTACATCTATACTCTCACTTTTCCATACGATTGAAGAAGCAGTAACAGCCACTTTTGATACTAAATTTTTCACGGGAGCAACTGCCGAAAATGACATTAATCCTAGAGTTAATGCCAACATTGAAATTTTAATCATTTTCATATTATTGTGTTTTAAAGGTTATCATTTGAATAACTCAAAAGTAGATTAGAAAAACACACACTCTTGTTAAGCGGTATTCAATCTTTGTTAACGACTTGTTAATGCAAAAAAGACAGCTAAATTTTGATTAATATTACATAATGAAACTGACTAAACTCAATAGCAGCATCCTAATTGGATTAATTGCAATTATAGGAATCCTGATAGCGCAATTGCTTTGGACTAAAGAAGCATTTACTATTGAAGAAAAAAAGTTCAGCCAAAAAGCACACGTTGCCTTACTGGAAGTAGCAAAAAAATTATATCAAGGAACCAATCAAGAACTTCCCGGTAAAAATCCAGTGCGAAAAATCTCCAATGATTATTATATTGTCAATATTGATAACGATTTTGAACCCGAAATTTTAGAATTTTATCTAATCTCCGAATTCAAAAAAATGAATATCATAACGGATTTTGAATATGCTATGTATAATTGTCAAAGCGACGAAATGGTCTATGGCAACTACATCTCGCTATCCGAAAAGAAACAAACCAAGCATTTAGTACATTTCCCGAAACATAAAAATTTAGTCTATTATTTTGCCATTCGATTTCCTAATGAAACAGGATATTTATTCAGTTCATTACGATTTTGGTTTGTGCTTTCAATAGCATTAATAGTTATTTTACTGGTCTATGTGTATTCTATTTTTACGCTTTTACAGCAAAAGAAATACTCCGATTTGCAACGTGATTTTATTAATAATATGACCCACGAATTCAAAACTCCCTTGTCATCCATACTAATTGCTTCCAATTACCTCATCAAACAAAATCCAATTCAAGAAGATGAAAAACTTGAAAAGTACACCCATATCATTATTGACCAAAGCAACAAATTGAATCAGCATATCGAGAAAATTTTAGCGGTTGCAAAATCTGATAATGCTCCTTTAGTGTTAAACAAAATTCAGCTGAATGTTTTACCAATTTTAGATTCTGTAATTGAAAACATTAAGCTAAAACATCCCGAAACCCAAATCGAAATTAAAACCGATTTCCCTTCCATCATTATTGAAGCTGACGAATTTCATTTCACCAATTTGGTTTATAACCTACTGGATAATGCGATAAAATACTGTGAAAATAAACCCGAAATTAGTATTGCCATTGCAAAAATTGGAAAGCATTTGCAATTAAACTTTACTGACAACGGCATTGGAATCTCCCCAAAAAACATCCCCTTTGTATTTGATAAATTTTACAGAGTTCCGAGTCAAAAAAGCAATGAAGTTACTGGATTTGGGCTAGGCTTATACTATGTCAAGAAAATTTGTGATCTTCATCATTGGAAAATAACTGTAAAATGTAATCCAGAAAAAGGTTGTACCTTTTCACTACAAATTCCACAAAATTAATGAGTACTGTTCGAATATTATATACCGAAGACGATGCAACCTTAGCATTCCTAACCAAAGATAATTTGGAACAAAATAATTATGAAGTGACGCATTGCGAAGATGGAAAATCTGGTTTTGAAGCTTTCAAAAAGGGAACTTTTGATATTTGTATTTTAGATATAATGATGCCAAAAATGGATGGATTTGAATTGGCAACCGAAATCAGGAAACTAGATACCGATGTTCCCATAATATTCCTCTCAGCCAAAACCCTAAAAGAAGACCGCATCAAAGGACTTCGATTAGGAGCTGATGATTATCTCGTAAAGCCTTTTAGTATCGAAGAATTACTTCTTAAAATTGAAATCTTTTTGAGGCGTTCCCGCAAGAATAATGCGATTGATAAATCAATTTATGAAATTGGAAAATACCAATTCGATACCAAAAATTTCATTCTATACAATGAAACAGAAAAAATATCCCTCACCCAGCGTGAAGCCGATCTCTTAAAATTATTCCTGAACAATAAAAATGTAGTCTTGAAACGAGAGCAAATCCTAACCTCTCTTTGGGGTGACGATGATTATTTTATGGGACGCAGTCTTGATGTTTTTATTTCCCGCCTGCGAAAAATTTTGGCACACGAAAAAGGAATTGCAATTGAGAATTTACATGGGATTGGGTTTCGATTTTTTGTGGGGTAACAGATAAGAAACTCATTAAAAAACTCAAAAAGCGAGGTAATTACATTTCAAAAATAGTCAGATATTCTTTCTCCATCAATTCTATTTCAGCATCGGTTAGTCTAGCGAAATCTTTCCTTCTCCTTTTTGGGAATATGCCTTTATTTTGATGAAGAAAAAGTATCATTTTGTTAATTTCCACATCAGGCATATCAACAATTTCTTGAATAGACAGCCTCAATTCATCATATCTCATAATAAATTTAAGCTCATTCGGAATGTCTGTCATCACGGTTTCTTGAATCGTTTTTCCTAAGAAAGAAGTTTGTACCGTCAAATCAGGAAAGCGATAATAACTTTCTATTTCCTCTAAATTTAAAACACGAACGTTCCCCTTATCATCTTTTTCATAATCTATTATTTGCATTAATACTTTAGAAAAATCTTCTAATACAGCATCATATTCTTTAATATTATTCAATATATGCGCTGAAACAGGGATAATTAAACCATCTTGAACCACTTTATCCCGAACCAAAGTATCATGAATCAAAAAACGATGCAAACGTCCATTTCCATCTTCAAAAGGATGAATGAAAACAAACCCAAATGACAAAGTGCTGGCTCGAACTAATGCTGATGCAGTTCCCGTTTTTAAGGCAACCGCTTTTAAACCATGCATCAACGAGTGCACAAGTTCTGGCGGTGGACATATATAATGCAGCATTTCCGAATAATTGGGAAGTGACTGCCCCACATAATTCTGAAAATCACGATAACACTTTACGGCAAATCTTGGGTCTACAATTTCATTTTGTAAAAGAGTCAAATTCCCCTCATCAAACATATTCTCTTCAGCTACTGTCCCCGCTTTCATCAGCAAAGAGACAAAGCGTTCTATCCGTTTTGGCGAAGGTTTTTCATGCTCAATTTCATAAGATGATTTTGTTTCTTTTCCGTATAAATAATTGGTCGCTCTATTAAAGATATCCAACGGGTATTCTTTTCGCAACTGCATTATTTGAGCCGAAATATCAATACTTTGAAAAGTCTCTATTTCGGATGTTCTTCTAACTATTGGGCAAAAATCTGGAGTTCCCAGTAAGTTATCGTTGATTTTCCATTTAGAATTCTTAACCGTTTTACCAGTGATATATTTTTTCACATCTAATAAATCAATATAATTCCCGAGAATATCAAAATCTATATTCAGCGATTTATCCATTAGAAATTCAAATAGAAAACCAATTTTTTTAGAGTATATTCCTGACGGAGAATTGCCGATAAAAACAATAATTTCTTTTTCAGGAATTTTTTTGAATACTGATTTTAATAAATGAAAATCCAGATAGTCGTATTTCAGTCCAAAAACTAGGTGTTCCAGCGGATTGTTTTCAACAGCAAACTTACTGGATCTAAACTCTTGAAGAACGATACCTTTTGAAGTCATTTCTATTCCATCCTTTTTTCCAATGAAAGATTGATGCTTCAAAGAACATTTGTTCAATTTATAAAATTCTTTCAACCAAGAAAACCCTATTTTTTGTTCCATACTACTCTCTTTTTTGGAAAAACAATTATTAATCTGGAAAAACAATTAAAATTGAATACAAATATGGAAAAACAAATATTCAATTACAATCAATTTTTAGTAAATTTCATGGAAAAACAATTAATTAACTGGAAAAACAATTAATTTGAATGGCTCATACGGAAAAACAGATATTAACGATGGTAAAATCTATAAATAGAGTCTTTTTTACTGTAAAAGCTATATCTGCTAAGGCAAAATTAACAAAGAAAGATACTTCTTACTTCAAGACTGATAGCCAATAAACTGAACAACATCTTTGAAAAAAAAG
>DATEOV010000235.1:0-2161 GCA_035273645.1 Flavobacterium sp.
ATACATCATTATGCCAACCAACTTAATCGATGTAGTTTCTTTCATAAAAACCCTACCAGTAAATGACGTAATCATCTTGGATCAGACAAATGAAGAACTAAAAACATATCCAGCTATATACCAAAATCACAAAAAAGACATCTTCGAAGGGCTCAATAAAGGAAAAACAAGGTTAAACAAATACAAAAAATTCATTATGATTTTTCCAGGTTTCAGAGAACCTCCGGCAATGAAAATGGGATTTGAAAACTACTGTATTGAACACAGCATAGAATATGAAATCATTCAGGAATTCACTGATAATGAAATACCTTTGGGAAGCGTATACATCATCCCAAATGACAGAGACCTTGTTCGAGTTATTGAGAAAGCTCGGGAACAAAATCTAAAATTAGGAACTGATTTTGGTATCATTTCCTATAATGAAACTCCATTAAAAAAAGTAGTATCTAATGGAATCACAACTATTTCAACGGATTTTACCACTATGGGGAAACTCTTAGCCCAAATGGTTCTTACCGGAAAAAAAGAACAAATTGAAAATAAAAGCGCCTTGATTATTAGAAATTCACTGTAGAACGAATCAGAGCTGATTTTCTTTTAAATAACCTTGCAACATTTTAAAATCAGTAAAAAAAGATAAAATAAGAAGGTCCCAATTAACCTTCTTATTTTAAATCTAACTAAACTAAACCAAATTTTTAATTATATCTATTTGTTGTTGTTTTAACCTATATCCAAAACAACTATTTTGGTTTTTAAATTATTTATACCCAAAGCAAATACTTCAGGTATAAATAAAAACCAAAATTTTTAAACTTTTTTGTTCAATGAAATTCCACAAATTCAAATGAACAACACCAACTAATAATTTATTAAACCAAACGCAAACCAATAACAACAAACCACTGATATTATTAAATTTACAAGTACAAATTAACGGCTATATAGAATACTTCAAGAGGGGCAAATTGGAAAAAAACAAAGGTCAAAATCGCAAATTATGATCTATTGCTATCCTAAATCACACTTTTTAAATTTTTAATAAATTTCTATTACTAAAAGTTAAATCTACAATACTTAAAAAAATCAGAAAGTAACTATCTCTTAAAAAAAGGATATTTATTTTTTTGTTTTTGTAAAACAAATTTAGCTATATTTGCAAATGTATTTTTTACACTTATTATTTTATTCTTCCTTATACTCTCAAAAATAGTCAGTTATTCAAAAGAGAAATCGACATCCGAAAAAAATAATAAAACCAACCATTCAATTTAAAACAGCAAGAAATTACAATTATCTGGCTTTTTAAATTCTGAAAACGTTTCTGCACATTTGATAAAATGATTACTGCTTTCTATTTAAAATGTAATCATCAAAAACTTGATAGGAGAAACAATTAAACTGCTATTAAAAAAATAAACACAATAGATTATGAACCAAAAAATTGACAATTTAGCTGCTGACAACATAAGAGCGCTGGCTATTTCAATGGTAGAAAAAGCAAATTCAGGACACCCGGGAGGTGCCATGGGAGGAGCTGATTTTATGCATATTTTATACACTGAATATTTAAATTTTGACCCAACCCAAATGGATTGGCCTTTTAGAGACCGCTTTTTTATGGATGCGGGACACTTATCGGCTTTGATGTATGCACAATACTATCTATTAGGGAATTACAAAAAAGAAGATGTACAGCAATTTAGACAATGGGGTTCTGTAACTCCTGGACATCCAGAAGTTGATGTTCTAAGAGGAATCGAAAATACTTCGGGACCATTAGGACAAGGACATGCAATGGGAGTTGGAGCTGCAATTGCTGCCAAGTTTCTTGACGCTAGATTCAAAGGTCTTTTTGATCACAAAATATACGGTTTCATCACCGATGGAGGTATTCAAGAAGAGATTTCACAAGGAGCAGGAAGAATCGCAGGACATTTGGGATTGAACAATTTTATTATGTTCTATGACTCAAATGATGTACAGCTTTCTTCAATGACTGATGAAGTGACTTCTGAAGACACTGCCATGAAATACAAGGCTTGGGGATGGAATGTAATCACAATTGACGGTCATGACCATTCGGAAATCCGCAAAGCATTGGATTCTGCAAATAAAGAAACTGAAAGGCCAACCTTGATCATCGGAAAAACAATCA
>DATEOV010000236.1:0-5158 GCA_035273645.1 Flavobacterium sp.
GTTTCTGCTTTCACCAAAAGTTCGTTTTCCTCTCAAAAATTGTCGAATGACGTTGAAATGGTTAATCGTTACGTAATTTATTCTGTTTTTCTTTTTGATAATAAAAGGATTGATATCAAATATCTGATCCATATTGACATTAGTGTAAATCCTATGAAGCTTATCGATATTACCCAAAGCCAAATGTGGAATCAATAAACTTCCCGTTGATGTTCCTACAAATAAGTCATAGTGATACCCTTTGTTTTGCAACAAATACTGTGCAACGCCGCCTGCAAATGCGCCTTTACTACCTCCACCAGATATGACTAATGCTCGCATGTTTGAAAAGTTTCTAAGATGCCGAGAGACTAAGTTTCTAAGTTTTTTGAAAAAATCTTAGAAACTTAGAATTTATTCCTTAAGTAATCTATTCAATTGAAATTGTTCTTTTTCGTTCAAACTGGGTAATATTGTTTGGAAAGTAGTTCTGATTTCAGGATTTTTTAATAAAACCCGAATGTTTTCTCTTCCAAATTTAGAAAATTGCCATGTATGATGTGTGGTGGCATTGACTAAATTCTTCAAAACTGCCTCGTTGATAACATCAAAATTAATTAAGTATTCTAAAGCATTTTGTCGTGTGGTGGCTTCATAATTTGTAGAAGAATAATTAACTAATTCCTTAAGATACGTTTCTTTGTTGATTGTGCATTCTGGTGTTGAAATAGCCAATGACAACCACAAAATGCGCAGATTGAAATCATTAAAACCAACCCAATCTTTTGTTTTTGCTAAATAATCGACTCTTTTATTTGCAAAGCTATTCCATAAATAATAGAGCGCAAATTCTTGGCTTTGATAGGATTTGTCATCCAGCAATGTTTCGTAATCGGATCTGAACTCTTCAGGGATCTTTTGGAGAGTGCTTGCAACAGCTTGGCGAACTTGGACATTTTGGGTTTGCAAGGCCAATCGCAATAATTGTTTTTTATCTTCGAATTTCTCTTTCATCAATTGCCCAACAATTGAAGCTTTTACAGAAGAATAAACATCAGATTGCAAGGTTTTTTCGAAAAAAGCATATTTCTCTGTTAATGGTTTGTTTCTAAGTTTGGCAACTTCGAGCTGTACTTGCATCGATTTATTTTTGGTTAACAATCCATTCGCAATTTCGCTATTAAAAGCTGATGATTCCAACCACACTTTACTGAAATTTACCAAATCATAATTAGATACTTTCCTGATTTCGTCGAAGAAATTTTGTGTCGTCACATTTTGATATGCATATTTCTTTAGGTAATTCTTCACGGCTTTTTTGAAGGCTTTCTCTCCTATTCCATCTTTTAAAACATGTAATGCCCAAGCTCCTTTTTGATAAAATGACAACGAACTGGCTTTGGCATTCAGTACAGGAATGGTATCGGTTTTGGAGGCCTGTTTGAGTTGCATGGATGATTCGTATAATTTGGAATAAAAATAATCTTCTCCAAAGATTTCCTTTTCGGCGAGTAAAGCATAATAAGTTGCAAATCCTTCTTGAAGCCAATGGTCTTTTCCACTTTCTGCCGTAACCAAATCGCCAAACCATTGATGCGCTAGCTCGTGGGCATTGACATTTGTATAACTTCGGTCTTCAAAACCAACGGCATCGACCACATAACGAGTCATAAACAATGTTGTACTGGTGTTTTCCATACCGGCATACAAAAACTCTGAAACTGGAACTTGTCTATAGATTCCCCAAGGATATTTCACTCCTATTTCCTTTTCCAAATAGTCGAATATTTCTTTGGAATAGCGATACGTTGGTTCTTGTTTGATAGCATCTTTTGGATTTATATACATTTCCAAAGTAATTCCCGATTTGGCTTTTTGTGTGCTTTTGTCAAATTTTCCAATTGCAAGTACCAATAAATAGGAACTCATCGGTTTTTTCATTTCGTAAATCCAATGGGTTGTATTTTGATCTACTGTTTTGTTTTTTAAAACACCATTTGATAACACTTGGTATTTGGAATCAAAAATAACATCCATATTGAAAATCACTTTTTCATTGACATTATCAAAACTCGGGAACCAATGACTGGTGTATTTTCCTTGTCCTTGTGTCCAAATCTCAAGATTATCTGTTTGTTCGGAACCTACAAAATACAGTGTTTGTTTGGGTTTGGCTTCGTATGAAAACTGAACTGAATTTTTACCTTTTTGGAACGGATATATTAAAAGTAATTCTTTTCCATTGGTGGTAAATGGAATCTTTTTACCTCTCAATTCCACTTCGGTAAACGTCATATTTTGTGCATCGATTTTGATAGTATCAATGGCTTTCAACACTTCAAACGAATAGGTAACATCGCCGCTAATGCTTTTATTGTTTGGATTAATAGTGATATGACCATTAACGGTTTTAAAATCAACCGATTTGGTTTGTTGTGCGAATGCAAATGTGGATAGAAACAGGAAAAAATACTTCATTAAAATTGAATTTGTCGCTAAGTTATCCAAAGTTACAAAGGTTTAACCAACAAATCGTACTAAATTTGTATCTCAAATCCGAATAAACTAATACAAAACCATTGAAAAAGAAAGCCCTATTTAATTGGAGCAGTGGCAAAGATTCTGCATTGGCACTGTACAAAATTCTGCAAAATGATGAATACGAAATTAGCTGTTTGTTAACTAGTGTAAATCAGCAGTTTCAACGCATTTCTATGCACGGTGTTCGGGTAGAACTATTGGAACTGCAGGCCCAAAGTATTGGATTGCCACTCGAAATTATGCAAATTCCAGAAATGCCAACTATGGAAGTGTACGAAGCAGTTATGCAAACTACACTCTTCAAATTAAAGGAACAAGGAGTAACTCATTCTATTTTTGGAGATATTTTTTTAGAGGATTTGCGAAAATACAGAGAAGATAAATTGGCCGAAATAGGTTTTGAAGGTGTATTTCCGCTTTGGAAAGTTCCAACTTCGAATTTGATTCAGGAATTTATTGCATTAGGTTTCAAGACAATTGTGGTTTGTGTCAACGAACGATTTTTGGACAAAAGCTTTGTGGGACGTGTCATTGATCAAGATTTTATCAATGATTTACCCGAAAATGTTGATGTATGTGGCGAAAATGGTGAATTCCATACGTTTACTTTTGATGGACCAATTTTCAGTAAACCGATTTCATTTGAAGTTGGCGAAGTGGTCTATCGTAAATATGAAAAGCCAAAAGAGGAAGATTCATCTGACACTGCTTGTGATACTTCAGCTTCGGATGCTTTTGACTACGGATTTTGGTATTGTGATTTACTGGTAAAATAAGATTATAAAAAAAAGCTCAGTTGAAAATCACAACTGAGCTTTTTAGTTTATTTAAAAGAAATGTTCTAGTCTAGTTTTGGTAAATTAAAAGTATCTAAAGCGCTTTTTTCAGTCATAAGAGCTTCTATCTCATTAGATTTTCTAGGTGCATCTGCAGATAAATTTACAGGAGCATTATCGGTTACCAATAAGTCATCTTCGATTCGTACAGCAATTCCCCACCATTTTTTATCACAATCACTTCCATTTGGAATATAAATTCCAGGTTCAACAGTAAGTACCATATCTTTTTCGAATGTGTTGTACATACCTGGATCGTGTACATCAAGTCCAATATGATGTGAAGTTCCATGAGGGAAGTATTTTCTGGATTCTTCTGCTGTATTTATGATTCCTAATTTTATTAAACCATTCGTAATAATATCTCGGGCAGCTTTATCTGGGGCTGTAAAGCTATTTCCAATTTTAACTGTTGCAATACCTGCTTCTTGTGCATCATAAACCAAATCATATATTATTTTTTGCTCAGGAGAAAATTTACC
Source organism: Flavobacterium sp. (assembly GCA_035273645.1). Lineage (GTDB taxonomy): Bacteria > Bacteroidota > Bacteroidia > Flavobacteriales > Flavobacteriaceae > Flavobacterium. The sequence goes on from DATEOV010000236.1 coordinate 3,839, forward strand.
ATTGGCAGGAATTGTTCGGGTTACATCGGCAGTATAACCATGGTATTCAGCTCCTAAGTCCATTAAAACCAAATCATTTTCGACCTTCATTTTGCTGTTTTCAATATAATGCAGAACACAACCGTTATTTCCAGCGCCAACGATGGAAGGATATCCTTCATATTCACTTCCATATTTTTTGTAGACAAATTCATGAATTCCTTGAATCTCTGCTTCAGACATTCCCGGATGCATTGCTTTCATGGTTTCTCGCTGTCCCATTGCCGAAATTCGAACTGCTTTGGTCAATAAAACCATTTCTTCTTTAGATTTAACTTCTCGTAAACTTGCCATATAGGTATTAATAGCTTTGGTGTCTATATTCGCTTTTTTGGCATGAATACTTTTAGTTGTATTGATTTCATTTTGAATATTTGAATCGGTTTTAGTATCTGTTTTTGTATTATAACCAATTTGGCCTTTAAACGAACCGATTAATTTATATAAATCTGCTTCTTCTTTTTTAGAGTCGCGATAATCATCTTTGAAATCCGTAAAAAATACGTTACTGAAACTATAAAAATCAATACCAGATTTTAGAAACTCCTTTCCATTAAGAGCATTCTCAAAACCCAAACTTTTTTTGGCTCCATCAACTCCCAAGCGAACGCCAGTCCACTGTTCTGCTCTTGCATTTTTTTCTTGAACATAAAGAAGTTCGTTATATGTTTTGCCTTCTTTATTCGTTTGATTATCCGAAAAAATTACCAAAACACAATTAGGCTCTTTATATCCTGTCAAATAATAAAAATTTGGATCCTGATGATATATAAAATCGACATCATTAGCTCTATTTCGAACAGCATTCCCAAAAAAAACTGCTACACTATTCTTTGGCATTTTTTTGCGTAAAGCTTCTCTTCGCTCCTTGTGAAATTGAGCCGATAAATAATCATTAGGATTGCCATTCTGAGCTATTGTTGCACAAACCATAACAAGAGTGAGAATAATAGAAAGTTTGAATTTCATTTGATTTTGGTTTAAGGATTTCATTTTGATTAATTGGAAGTAAATATAAATATTTTTTGCAGTTAGCATATTTTTTCTTTCCAACTAATTTTAAAAAAGTGAATTCGATTATGAATTTTGGAGCAGAAACATTTGTTTTTGTTAGGAGATATTGTCCCGCTATTCGTTGCAAACGGAGTTCACTGAACTCATATGAAAATAAAATTATAATGAGGTAATCTCCCGAAGAAAATCGGGAGGATTTTCAATGCACACGAGCGAAGCGAACTGGCGAAGCAATCGGGGCTAAAGGTTAGCATTCTGTCTTTTCTG
>DATEOV010000237.1:0-6574 GCA_035273645.1 Flavobacterium sp.
TAAAAAAGTAGGTTACGAACTTACAAAAGTGCAATTGGATATCGTTTATGTTGAATTTTTGAAATTTGCGGATATCAAAAAAGAAGTTTTGGATGAGGATATTCATCAAATTATTGAGGCAAGTAAAATAAGCGTTTATTAATTTTATTTGATACAATTTACTTTAAAAAATAAATAATTATGAACTTAAAAATAGCAGTACTTTCAGGAGATGGTGTAGGCCCAGAGGTTATTTTACAAGCTAAAAAAGCATTGTACGCTATTAGTGTTGCCTATAATCATGAGTTTATTTTTGAGGATGCATTAATAGGTGCAACTGCCATCGAAAAAACAAGAAATCCATTGCCGGAGCAAACACTGAATCTTTGTTTAAATACAGATGCAGTACTGTTCGGAGCTATCGGGAATCCAAAATACGATAACAATCCTGAATCAAAAGTTCGCCCAGAACAAGGATTGCTAAAGCTTAGAAAAGAATTGGGGCTCTATGCTAATATTAGGCCTATTAAGCCTTTCAAAAATCTATTGGATGCATCTCCTATAAAAAAGGAGGTTATCGAAAATGTAGATTTTGTGATTTTTAGAGAATTGACAGGAGGATCTTATTATGGTGATAAAATAATTAGTGAAGATGGCACTTTCGCATCAGATATATGTGAGTATTCTGAAAATGAAATTAATCGTATCACACATCAAGCATTCAAAGCAGCACAAGGTAGAAGAAAAAAAGTGACATTGGTGGATAAAGCCAATGTGTTGGAAACTTCTAGATTGTGGAGAAAAATTGTCAAAAAAATTGCTCTTCAATATCCTGATGTGAAATTGGAATGTCAATATATCGATAATGTTGCTATGCAAATAATCACGGATCCAAAACAATATGATGTAATCTTAACCGAAAATTTATTTGGTGATATTCTGTCAGATGAAGCTTGTGCAATTATGGGATCTATTGGTTTGATGGCTTCGGCATCTGTTGGTAATAATAAAGCCCTTTTTGAACCTATTCATGGTTCTTATCCACAAGCTAAAGGTAAAAATATAGCTAATCCTATTGCTTCTATTTTATCTGCAGCGATGTTGTTAGAACATTTTGGATTAGAAAAAGAAGCTAAAAAAGTATATGAAGCTGTTGAGAAAGCTATTGAATATAAAGTGGTTACGATTGATTTGAACCCAGGTTCAAGATTTGGAACTAATGATGTTGGAGATTTTATTTCAAACGTCATATTAAGTAAAGATGATTTGTATTTCAAAAATGATAATGTTCAAATTGGGCAATCAACTATCGTTTAGTTAATAAAAGTCATAAAATATTGCGGTATATCACTAAAAACTCTTAGTTTGTTGATAAAATGTTTTTTTATTGGATTTGTTTTTTATACTTTTGCAGAGTTAAAAAAAATTAAAAAAATGAAACGCATTACCAACGTCCTTTTAGTTCTAAGTGTCATTGTGATTATCACATATGAAAAGGGATTGGTATAAATATAAGTGAAAACATATTTAAAACCTCCCATGATTTTGGGAGGTTTTTTTTTAGATAAAATTTAAAATACACAAATTAATAATAGAATGGAATTAAATAAATACAGCAAGATAATCACGCAAGACGAAACACAACCAGCTTCTCAAGCTATGTTCTACGGGATTGGTTTGACGGAAGAGGATCTTAAAAAGGCGCAGGTAGGAATTGTGAGTATGGGTTACGATGGAAATCCTTGTAACATGCACTTAAATGACTTGGCTAAAGATATTAAGACTGGCGTCTGGAAAGAAGATTTAGTTGGATTGATTTTTAATACTATTGGTGTAAGTGATGGTATTTCTAATGGTAATGATGGAATGCGTTTTTCTTTGGTTTCTCGTGATGTAATTGCGGATTCTATTGAAACGGTTATGGGAGCGCAATGGTATGATGGTCTAATTGCAGTTCCAGGCTGTGATAAAAATATGCCAGGAGCTTTAATGGCTATGGGTAGAGTAAATCGCCCTTCAATTATGGTTTATGGAGGATCTATTCACCCAGGAAAATGGAAAGGTGAAGATTTGAATATTGTTTCTGCTTTTGAAGCTTTAGGTAAAAAAATTAAGAATACAATTACTCCTGAAGATTTCAAAGGAGTAATTCAAAATGCTTGTCCAGGTGCGGGTGCCTGTGGTGGAATGTATACTGCAAACACAATGTCATCAGCGATTGAAGCATTAGGGATGAGTTTGCCTTACAGTTCTTCTAATCCTGCTTTGAGTGCTGAAAAGAAACAAGAATGTGTTGATGCTGGTAAAGCAATTAGAATATTATTAGAAAAAGATATTAAGCCTAGAGATATCATGACCCGTAAAGCATTTGAAAATGCAATTACAATGGTAGCTGTTTTGGGCGGTTCTACAAATGCGGTAATGCATTTAATTGCAATGGCACATGCTGTAGGTATTGAATTGACATTGAAAGATTTCCAAGACATCAGTGATAAAACGCCATTATTAGCCGACTTGAAACCAAGCGGTAAATACTTAATGGAAGATTTACATAATGTAGGTGGCGTTCCAGCTGTAATGAAATATTTATTGAAAGAAGGTTTGTTACACGGTGAATGTTTGACAGTAACAGGAAAAACAATTGCGGAGAATTTAGCTTCAGTTCCTGATTTACATGATGGACAAGAAGTGATTCATGAAATCCAAAAAGCATTAAAAGCGACTGGAAATATTCAAATTCTATATGGAAACTTAGCAACAGAAGGTTGTGTTGCTAAAATCAGCGGTAAAGAAGGAGAGTTTTTTGAAGGTACAGCAGTAGTTTTTGAAGGTGAAAAAGATGTAATTAGAGGAATACAAGCAGGTGAAGTGAAACCTGGAAACGTAGTGATTATTCGTTACTGTGGTCCAAAAGGTGGTCCTGGTATGTCTGAAATGTTAAAACCAACATCTGCTATTATGGGTGCTGGTTTAGGAAACTCGGTTGCTTTGATTACTGACGGACGTTTCTCTGGTGGTTCACACGGTTTTGTCGTCGGACACGTTACTCCAGAAGCGTATGAAGGTGGTGGAATTGCATTGATAGAAAATGGAGACGTAATTACAATTGATGCGGTAAATAATACCATTAACATGAAAATTTCTGACGAAGTATTGGCTAAACGTAAAGCCAATTGGAAACGACCAGAATCACCAATCAAACAAGGAGTTTTGCTTAAATATATGCGTTCGGTCTCCAGTGCCTCTGAGGGATGTGTTACCGACAAATAATTTAATAAAAACTAACAAGCCTCTAAGTCTAAAATTATAAAGATTTATAGGTAAAAAATATAAATAAAATGAAAATATCAGGAGCAGAAGCCGTTATAAGATGCTTATTAGCCGAAGGAGTTGACCTAGTTTATGGTTATCCTGGAGGAGCGATAATGCCTGTATATGACGAATTATATAAATTTCAAGATCAATTGCATCACGTTTTGGTGCGTCATGAACAAGGTGCAACACATGCTGCACAAGGATTTGCAAGAGCTACAGGAAAAGTTGGTGTTGCAATTGCTACTTCAGGACCAGGGGCTACAAATCTCGTTACAGGAATAGCCGATGCTCAAATAGATTCTACCCCAATGGTATGTATCACTGGGCAAGTAGGGAAACATTTATTAGGATCGGATGCTTTTCAGGAGACAGACATCATTGGAATATCTACTCCAGTAACCAAATGGAATTATCAAATTACAGAAGCACATGAAATTCCAGAAATTATTGCAAAAGCGTTCTTTATAGCTAGATCAGGACGTCCAGGGCCAGTATTGATTGACATTACAAAAAATGCTCAATTTGACGAACTGGATTTTAGTTATGAAAAATGTACTAGCATTAGAAGCTACACACCAAGGCCAACTTTAAATCTTGAAAAAGTTAAAGAAGCTGCCGATTTAATAAACAATGCCAAAAAACCATATATCATTTTTGGTCAAGGAATTATCTTAAGTGAAGCCGAAGAACAATTAAAAGCATTGATTGAAAAAACAGGTATTCCTGCAGCTTGGACAATTTTGGGCCTTTCAGCTTTACCAACAGATCATCCTTTGAATGTAGGGATGTTGGGGATGCATGGGAATTATGGTCCAAATATCTTAACTAATGAATGCGATGTATTGATTGCATTGGGAATGCGTTTTGATGACCGTGTGACAGGAAATTTGGCTACTTACGCCAAACAAGCTAAAGTAATTCACTTTGAAATTGATCCTGCTGAAGTGGATAAAAACGTAAAAACGACAGTAGCAGTGTTGGCAGATGTGAAAGAAGCATTGAACGCTTTGATTCCTCTTGTTGAAAATAATTCACATGAAGCATGGCATAATGAGTTCAAAGAAAAATATAAAATAGAACTGGAATCAGTTATCAATGAAGAGTTAACACCATCTAAGAATCATGGTATTTCTATGGGTGAAACTATAGAAATGATAAATAAACATTCTAATGGTGATGCGATTATGGTTTCGGATGTGGGACAACACCAAATGTTTACTTGTCGTTATTCTAAATTTAATAAATCTAAAAGTAACATTACTTCAGGAGGTTTAGGAACAATGGGATTTGCTTTACCAGCAGCTATTGGTGCAAAAATGGGAATGCCAGAAAGAGAAGTTGTCGCAATTATAGGTGATGGTGGTTTTCAAATGACAATTCAAGAGTTGGGAACTATTTTTCAAACTAAGGTTCCTGTTAAAATTGTGGTATTGAACAATGAATTTTTAGGAATGGTGCGTCAATGGCAAGAACTATTTTTTGATAATAGATATGCTTCTACCAAAATGATAAATCCAAATTTTATTGCAATTGCTGAGGGGTATTATATCAAATCAAAAAAAGTAACCAAAAGAGAAGATTTGGACGCCGCAGTAGCTGAAATGATGGCTTCTAAAGATTCTTATTTCTTGGAAGTAATGGTAGAAAAAGAAAATAACGTATTTCCGATGATCCCAACAGGAGCTTCAGTTTCTGACATAAGGTTAAATTAAATCGTTATTGAGTTAGTCGTTTAAACGATTAACCAATTAAACATAAAATAGTATGGAAAATAAAATGTTCACCATTTCTGTTTATTCAGAAAATAATGTTGGCTTGCTAAATAGAATATCGGGTATATTCTTGAAGCGTCACATCAATATATTGAGTCTAAATGTTTCCGAATCTGAAATTGAAAATGTTTCAAGATTTGTAATTGTTGTAAATACCACTGAAAAATGGGTGCAAAACATTGTAGGCCAGATAGAAAAACAAATTGAAGTTATAAAAGCATTTTATCACATTGATGAGGAGACTATCTTTTTGGAAAGTGCTATCTTCAAAATAGAATCCAGCTTGCTTTTTGACGAACGACAAATTCAGAACATCATAAAAGACAGCAAATCTGAAATAGTAACAGTATCTAGAGAGTTTTTTGTGATTTCAAAATCAGGTAAAAGATCGGAAATTGAAGACTTATACGCAAAACTAAAACCTTTCGGAATTATGCAATTTGTACGTTCAGGTAGAATATCGATTTCAAAAGAAAAAATGGAAATATCAACATTATTAGAAGCATTAAAATAAACCAAATCTGTAATAGCAATAGACAATTTTTACAGATTACAATTTTCAATTATTAAATTTTACATTCATTAAATATTAAAAAAAAATGGCAAATTATTTCAATTCATTACCACTTAGATTACAATTAGAACAATTAGGAGTTTGCGAATTCATGGATCAATCAGAATTTGCAAATGGAATAGAGGCATTAGCAGGAAAAAAAGTAGTCATTGTAGGTTGTGGAGCTCAAGGTTTGAATCAAGGTTTAAACATGAGAGATTCAGGTTTAGATATTTCTTATGCATTACGTGCAGATGCAATTGCAGAGAAAAGAGCTTCATATAAAAATGCAACAGAAAATGGTTTTAAAGTAGGTACTTATGAAGAATTAATTCCAACTGCTGATTTAGTTTGTAATCTTACTCCGGACAAACAACATACTGCTGTAGTTACGGCTATTATGCCATTAATGAAACAAGGTTCGACTTTAGCATACTCTCACGGATTTAATATCGTTGAAGAAGGAATGCAGATTCGTAAAGATATCACGGTAATTATGTGTGCTCCAAAATGTCCTGGATCTGAGGTTCGCGAAGAATACAAAAGAGGATTTGGTGTGCCAACTTTAATTGCTGTTCATCCTGAAAATGACCCGGATGGTGCTGGTTTAGATCAGGCAAAAGCTTATGCTGTAGCAACTGGAGGTCATAAAGCAGGAGTTTTGAAATCATCATTCGTAGCTGAAGTAAAATCAGATTTAATGGGTGAGCAAACAATCCTTTGCGGGTTATTGCAAACTGGATCTATTTTATGTTTTGACAAAATGGTTGAAAAAGGAATTGAACCAGCATACGCTTCAAAATTAATTCAATACGGATGGGAAACTATCACTGAAGCTTTGAAACATGGTGGTATTACAAATATGATGGATCGCCTTTCAAATCCTGCAAAAATTGAAGCTTACGAATTGGCTGAAGAATTGAAAGATATCATGCGCCCATTATTCCAAAAACAC